>NZ_JACGMO010000019.1:0-75204 GCF_015354745.1 Micromonospora sp. S-DT3-3-22 | reverse complement strand
GTGGCCCGCCCCCCGCGCCCGCCGGCCGGCCCCGACACGCCCACCACCCGCTCCCCCGAGGAGGTACGGCGACAGATGTCGGCCCTGCAGGCCGGCACCGCCCGGGGACGGCTGGACAGCAGCGGCGTCCACCCGGTCCCACCGGCCCGGCCCGCCCCGACCACGGGCGGCGACCCGGGGCGGTCCGACGCCGGGGCATCCCCGTCGCCGGCCGGCCCGGTGGCGACGCCCGATTCGACCGCGACTGAGAGGGACGCCTAGTGGTGCACACGACACGGCAGAACGCCGATCTCGGCTGGTTGCTCGACGAACTGGTGGAGCGGGTGCCGGCGGCCCAGCAGGCGGTGGTCCTCTCCGCCGACGGCCTGCTGCTCGGTGCCTCCGCCGGGCTGGACCGGGCCGACGCCGAACACCTCTGCGCGCTGGCCTCGGGCTTCTCCAGCCTGGCCAAGGGGGCCAGCCGGCAGTTGGCCGCCGGTGGCGTCCGGCAGACGGTGGTGGAGATGGAGGAGGCGTACCTCTTCGTGACCGCCGCCGGGCAGGGCGCCTGCCTGGCGGTGGCCTGCGCGGCGGACGCCGACATCGGCCTGGTGGCCTACGAGATGGCGATGCTGGTCGTCCGGGTCGGCGAGAACCTGACCGCCCCGGCGCGGGCGGCGGGGCTCGCCGATGCGGGCTGAGCAGCCGGGTCACCAGCACGAGTGGCTGGACGGTGCGGCCGGTCCGGTGGTGCGCCCGTACACCCTCACCGGTGGCCGGGTGCGGCCCGCTGTCGGCGGCTTCGACCTGGTGGCCTTCGTGCTGGCCGCGGCGGGTGTCGACCCGTACGGCCAGCCGGGGCTGCAACCCGAGCACCGTCGGCTGGTGGAGTGCGCCCGGCAGCCGGTGGCGGTGGTGGATCTCGCCGCCGACCTGGATCTCGCCCTCGGGGTGGTCCAGGTCCTCCTCGGTGACCTGCTCGCCCGTGGGCTGGTCACCGTGCACGAACCGCCGGCCGCCGCCGGCCTTCCCGACGACGACATTCTCAAGGCGGTGGTCAGTGGACTACGTGCGCTCTGATCGCGACTCCTCAGCGGGCCGGCTGCCGCTGGCTCTCAAGATCCTCATTGCCGGTGGCTTCGGCGCCGGCAAGACGACGCTGGTGAGCGCGCTCAGCGAGGTCCGGCCGTTGCAGACCGAGGAGGTGCTGACCGACGCCGGCATCGGCACCGACGACCTGTCCGGGGTGGAGGGCAAGTCGACCACCACCGTGGCGATGGACTTCGGCCGGATCACCATCACCGACGATCTCCAGGTCTACCTGTTCGGCACCCCCGGGCAGGACCGGTTCTGGTTCCTCTGGGACGAGTTGGCCTTCGGCGCGCTCGGCGCGGTGGTGCTGGCCGACACCCGCCGGCTGGCCGACTGCTTCCCGTCGATCGACTACTTCGAGCAGCGCGGCATCCCGTTCGTGGTGGGGGTGAACTGTTTCGAGGACACCCGCCGGTTCGGTGTCGACGCGGTGCGGCAGGCGTTGGACATCGAACCGGAGGTGCCGGTGATGCTCTGCGACGCCCGGGACCGGCAGTCCGGCAAACTGGTGCTGATCTCGCTGGTCGAGCACGTGGCCCGGCAGCGCGGCGAACCGGTCCCGGTGGGCTGACCGGCCCCGCACCCCTGCCGGGCTGAGGAGAACCGGGTAACCAGGGATGCCGGCGGGCGATTGCGGGAAGCCTGGGGAGCGACGACGGGATTCGGCGGAGGGGTGGTTCGGTGACGGGGACGATCGTCCACATCGGCGGTTACACGGCGGACACGGGCGGGCGCGGGGAAGGCATCGTCGCCGCCCGGCGGGACCCGGAGACGGGGGAGTTGACCCCGCTCGGCACGGTCGCGGTGACCCCGGCGCCGTCCTTCCTCGTCCGGCACCCGTCCCGGCCGGTGCTCTACGCGGTCAACGAGCTGCCCGAGGGGCAGGTGAGCGCCTTCGCGGTCGACCCCGACGGCGGGCTGACCCCGCTGGGGGTCCGGTCGACAGGCGGTGCCGAGCCGGCCCACCTGGCGGTCGCCCCGGACGGCGGGCACCTCTTCGTCGCCAACTACGGCGGGGGCAGCGTCGCCGTCCTGCCGTTGGACGGGCAGGGGGTGCCCGGGGAACGGACCGACCTGGTGGTCCACCAGGGGCACGGCCCGGACCCGCAGCGGCAGGAGCAGGCGCACTGCCACATGGTGTCGCCCGATCCCGACGCCGGCCCGCTGCTCGCCGTCGACCTGGGCACCGACTCGGTCTACCGGTACGACCTGGACGCCGCCACCGGCCGGCTGACGCCGCGTGCCCCCCGGGTGCACACGGTCGCGGGCGCCGGCCCCCGGCACCTGGCCCGGCATCCCGACGGGCGGCGCTGCTGGCTCTCCGGTGAGCTGGACGCGACGGTGACCGCCTACGAGCTGACCGCCGACGGGGCGCTGCACCAGCGGGGTCGGGTGGATGCCAGCGGGCGGGCCGGTCACGTCCAGCCGTCGGAGATCACCGTCGGCCCGGACGGGCGGTTCCTCTACCTGGGCAACCGGGGGGTCGGCACGGTGGCGGTCTTCGCCCTCGACGGGGAGCTGCCCCGGCTGGTCGACGAGGTGGACACCGGCGGGGAGTGGCCCCGGCACTTCGCGTTCGCCGGTCGGCACCTGTACGTCGCCGACGAGCGGGCCGACATGATCCGGGTGTTTTGGGTCGACCCCGAGTCGGGCGTGCCGTCGCCGGTGGGTGAGCCGGTGCCCACCGGCAGTCCGACCTGCGTACTGCCCTGACATACGTCCGTCCGGGGTGGATCGGTGCCACGTCACGAGACGATTTGATTACTCAGAGTGCCGAAATAGTGATCAACTGTTTCTCCTGCGTAACTTTCGTCCGAACGGTTGTGGCAGTAAGCGCACGAGATACGCAAGATGGTCAGCGTGTCTGGCCGCCATCGCATGCGTTCAAGTATCCGTGGAGCGGGCGCCGCCGCGGCGGCGACCGCGCTCGTCGTCGTGGTCGGCGGCTCCTGGGTCGGTTACCAGCAGTTGGCCGGACCGTCCTGCTCGGGGGAGATCCAGCTCGGCGTGGCCGCCGCGCCCGAGGTCGCGCCGGCCGTCGAGGCGGCGGCGGCCCAGTGGACGACGGACGGGGCGGCGGTCGGTGGCACCTGCATCAAGGTGAACGTCACGGCCTCCGAACCGGTGGAGGTGGCCGCCGCGGTGTCTAGCAAGCACGGGGCCAGCCTCGCCGGGGTGGGGCAGGCCAGCGGCACCGCGGTCACGCCCGACGTGTGGATTCCGGACTCGTCGACCTGGCTGCTGCGCCTCAAGAGCGGCGGCGCCACCGCGTTCGCCCCCGGCAACGGCGCGTCGATCGCCCGCAGCCCGATCGTGGTGGCCATGCCGCAGCCGATCGCCAGCACCAAGTTCGGCTGGCCGGAGAAGAAGCTCACCTGGAACGACATGCTGCGCGCCGTACGCAGCGACAAGCCGCTGCGGGCCGGCATCGTCGAGCCGACCCAGGACGCCGCCGGGCTCTCCGGCCTGCTCTCCCTGACCGCCGCGGCCAGCGGCGGGGGCGGCGACGCCCAGCAGGCGACCACGGCCGCCCTGCGGGCGCTGGCCACCGGTCGCTCGGCGCTGCGGCAGGACCTGCTGGCCCGGTTCCCGCGCTCCAACGACCCGACCTCCATCGCCAGCGCGCTCGGTGCCGCCGCGCTGTCGGAGGAGGACGTCATCGCCTACAACAACACCAAGCCGCCGATCCCGCTGGCCGCGCTCTACCTGGAGCCGTCGCCGATGCCGCTGGACTACCCGTACGCGGTGCTCCCCGGGATCGACCAGGCCAAGGCGTCGGCCGCGAAGGTGCTCTTCGAACTGCTGACCACGCAGAGCTTCAAGAACCGGCTCGCCGTGCAGTCGCTGCGCGCCCCGGACGGCAACTGGGGTGACGGCTTCAAGGCGCCGCAGGGCGCGCCGAGCCCGGCCGGCGGCGGCACGGCCGTGCCCCCGTCCGGGGGGACCGCCGCCGGTGGCCTGGACCCGGTGGCCATAGACCGGGCGGTCTCCGGCTGGTCGATCGCCACCCAGTCCGGGCGGATGCTCTGCGTCATCGACGTCTCCGGCTCGATGAAGGCCCCCGTCCCGTCGGCCAACAACGCCAGCCGGGAACAGGTGACCGTGGCGGCGGCCAGCCGGGGCCTGAACCTCTTCGACGACTCCTGGTCGATCGGGCTGTGGACCTTCTCCACCGAGCTGGTCGGCTCGCGGGACTGGCGGGAGATCGAGCCGATCAACCCGCTGTCCGGCAACCGGGGCAAGCTGGAGCAGGGGCTCGCCGGCATCCGCCCGTCCAGCGGCGACACCGGCCTGTACGACACCATGCTGGCGGCGTACAAGACCGTCCAGGACGGTTGGGAGCCCGGCCGGGTCAACTCGGTGGTGCTGTTCACCGACGGCAAGAACGAGGACAAGAACGGCATCTCGCAGAGCGCGCTGATCAGCCGGCTCAAGCAGCTCAACGACCCGGAGCGCCCGGTGCAGGTGGTCATCATCGGCATCGGCAGCGAGGTCTCCAAGGCCGAACTCCAGTCCATCACCAACGTCACCGGTGGCGGCGCCTTCGTCACCGAGGACCCGTCCAAGATCGGTGACATCTTCCTGAAGGCCATCGCGTTGCGCCCGAACGCACCGCGCTGAGCCCTCGCACAGCGCTGGCGACCTGCCGCGCCGGGCAAACCGGTGCGGTAGTGCGCTTTCCGGCTCCGGCCGGATGACGAAAACTGACGGTAATGTGTCCGAGGCAATTGGTGAGCATCATTGTTGGGGCAGGATGTCGGGAGTGCTCCGGCGGCCGGCCCGTGGGGATGACCACCGGCTGCGGAGTCGACCAGTGTGATGTGGGGGAGGTTGGGTGACCTCGGCGACGCTGTCCACGCCCGTCCGTACCCCGCCGTCGGCACCCGGTGCC
Source organism: Micromonospora sp. S-DT3-3-22 (assembly GCF_015354745.1). Lineage (NCBI taxonomy): Bacteria > Bacillati > Actinomycetota > Actinomycetes > Micromonosporales > Micromonosporaceae > Micromonospora > Micromonospora sp. S-DT3-3-22. Next base: position 70,241 of record NZ_JACGMO010000019.1, on the reverse strand, counting down.
CGGCCGGCGGGTACCCGGTCACAGTCCAGCCAGCGGGGCTACGTACGGACGCTCGTGGTGCTGGACACCGCCGTGCTGTCGCTGGCGGTCCTCGCCGGCTACGCCACCCGCTTCGGCGACGCCGTGCCGCGCGGCTCGGAGATCCCGTACGTGGTGGTGGCGCCGGCCCTGGTGCTGGTCTGGCTGGTCTCGCTCAAGGCGCTGCGCTGCTACGACGACCGGGTGCTCGGCTACGGCGCGGACGAGTACCGGCGGGTCAGCGGGGCCAGCCTGCGACTGGCCGGTGGGGTCGCGATCGCCGGCTACATCTTCGACGTCGGGGTCTCCCGCGGCTTCCTCGGCATCTCCTTCGCCGTCGGCACGGTCGGGCTGGTGGCCACCCGGTTCGCCGCCCGCAAGGCACTGCACCGGGCCCGCTGCCGGGGCGACGGCTGGTCCCGCCGGGTGCTCGTCGTCGGGGACACCGCGCACGTGTTGGAGTTGGTGCACACCCTGCGCCGGGAGCCGTACGCCGGCTACCACGTGGTCGGCGCGTGCATCCCCGACGCGCTGCTCGCCCCGGTGCCGCAGCGGCTCAGCGACGTGCCGGTGGTGGGCTCCCTGCGGGGCATCCCCGAGGCCGCCGCCGCGATCGGCGCGGACACCGTGGCCGTCACCGCGTCCGGCGAGCTGACCGCGACCCGGCTGCGCCGGCTGGGCTGGCAGCTGGAGGGCACCGGGATCGACCTGGTCGTCGCCCCCGCCCTCACCGACGTCGCCGGCCCGCGCATCCACACCCGGCCGGTGGCCGGGCTGCCGCTGATCCACGTCGAGGCGCCCGAGTTCCGGGGGGCCCGCAAGCTGGTCAAGGAGTTCGTCGACCGGTCCGCCGCCGCCGTGGCGCTGGCGCTGCTGCTGCCCCTGGTGGCGCTGATCGCGTTGGCCGTCCGGCTGGACAGCCGGGGGCCGGTGCTGTTCCGGCAGACCCGGGTCGGGCAGGGCGGCCGGGAGTTCGGGGTGCTGAAGTTCCGCACCATGGTGGTCAACGCCGACGCGCTGCTGGCCGAGCTGGTCGCCCGCAACGAGACCAACGGGCTGATGTTCAAGATGCGCGACGACCCGCGGGTCACCCGGATCGGGCGGCTGCTGCGCAAGTGGTCCCTCGACGAGCTACCCCAGCTGGTCAACGTGCTGCTCGGTCAGATGAGCCTGGTCGGCCCCCGGCCGCCGTTGCCCTCCGAGGTGGCCCGCTACGACGGCGACGTGGCCCGCCGCCTGCTGGTCAAGCCGGGCATGACCGGCCTCTGGCAGGTCAGCGGCCGGTCCGACCTGAGCTGGGAGGACGGCATCCGGCTGGACCTCTACTACGTGGAGAACTGGTCGCTCGCCGCCGACCTGACCATCCTGTGGAAGACCTTCGGCGCGGTGCTGCGCGGGCGCGGGGCGTACTGACCGCCGGCCCGGCGTCGCTGCACGCCGGGCCCGCCGCCGGTCTCACTCCTGCGGGCCGGTCCAGTCCAGGCAGACGACCACCGCGTCGTCGACCAGGTCACCGGCGACGAAGGCGCGCAGGTCACCGATGAGCGAGCGGACCGCGTCCAGCGGCGTCACCGGTCCGGTACGCCGCAGGAACCGGTCCAGGGCCGTCTCGCCGTACCGGACGTGTTGCCCGGTCGCGTCGATCACGCCGTCGCTGAGTACGAACAGCCGGTCGCCACGGCGCAGCTCGAAGCTCTGGTGCTGGTAGTCGGTGCCCTCGAACATGCCCAGCGGGAACTGCTTGTCGAGCGCCTGCTCGCTGACCTCACCGTCGCGCAGCAGCACCAGCCGGGGCGACCCGGCGTCCACCGCCGTCAGCACCCCGGTGGCCAGGTCCAGCTCCATCACCAGTGCGGACAGGTGCTGCTCGCCCCGGTGCAGGGCGTAGACCGCCTGGTCGGCGAGGGCGACCTGGTCGGCGAGGGCCAATCCGCCCCGGCGCGCGTTGCGCAACGCGTGGGTGGCCAGCGCGGTGAGCATCGAGGCGGCCACCCCCTCACCGGTGCCGTTGATGGCCGACAGCCACAGCCGGGTGCCGTCGTCGGACCAGTCGAAACTGTCCCCACGCACCGCGTACGCCGGTTCGAGCTGGCCGGCGAGGCGGAACGAGGGCCGGTCCCGGCTGCGCCCCGGCAGCAGCTCCCACTGCATCTCGGCGGCGAGGGTGAGCCGGCGGGCCCGGCGGGAGGCCCGGTAGACGTCGGTGCCGGCGGTGACCGCGGCCAGTTCGTGCCCCAGGGCGGTGGCGATGCGGGTCAACTCGTCGACCGCCGTCCGGTCGTCGGGCACCGGGGCCAACCGCAGCACCCCGCGCCGCTCACCCCGCATGCCGACGGGGAACCAGCCGATCCCGTCGGCGAGCACCGGCTGCTGGTGGTCGTAGCAGCGCCAGGCCGGGTGACCGGGCCCGGTCAGCGGGTCGCCGCCACCCAGCGGCAGCAGCACCGACAGCCGGTAGTCGACCTGGAACAGCTCCACGTCGGTGATCCGGTAGGACCGCCCCAGTTCGTCGGCGAGCCGTTCCAGCAGCAGGTCCGCGGGTGACTCGGTCAGCACCCGTCGGGCCCGGCACTCGGGTCCGCTGGTCATTCACGCCTCCTGACAGCGCAGATCCCCTGGTACGGGGGGTAGTCTCGGGCCCACCATGGCCGAAGAAAGTGGTCCTGACGGACCAGACGTGAGTATGGCCGCCGAGCTGGACGCCGCGACAGGGGCCCTGCTCTCCGTGTGGGAGGCGGCCCGGGAGAGCACCACCAGCCGGCTGTCCAGCGCGCAGTTGCGCGCCGTCATGGTGGTCGAACGGCACGACGGGATCAACCTGCGCCGGCTCGCCACACTGCTCAACATGCTGCTCTCCTCGGCGAGCCGGCTCTGCGACCGGCTGGTCGCCGCCGGCATGCTGGAGCGGGAGCCGGGCCGGTCGGACCGGCGGGAGATCGCCCTGCACCTGACCCCGGAGGCGACCCGCCTCCTGGCCGAGCTGCGTCGGGACCGCCGGCAGCGGCTCGCCGCCGTGCTGGCCGGGATGAGCGGCGAGGGCCGGGGGGCGTTGCTGCGCGGTCTGGTGGAGTTCGACCGGGTGGCGCGGGCCCGGGAGGGGGAGAGCGGGCCGGTGGTCGAGTTACCGTCCGCACCGCCCCCGCCGGTCCAGGCCCGGCCCGGTAACGGCACCCCGGCGGCCCGTTCGGCCTGATCCGCCGGCGGTCACGGGGCGGCGGTCAGCAGGACCCGGGCCTGACGCAGGTAGTCCCAGGCGTGCGGGTGTTCGGTCAGCGCGGTGGCGCACACCCGGAGCATGGTGTCCAGCAGCCGGGCGCCGTCGCGGGTGTCGGGCACCTCCGTCTGCCAGCGGACGAACTCGACAAGCAGCCGCGGGTCGCCGATCCGGATCGCCGCGGCCAGCGCGTCGACCAGTTGGGCGACCGCGCCGGCGACCTCCTCGACCCGGTCCGCCTCCGGGGCCACCTCGCGGAGCACCAGCTGTACGAGGTCGCGGCGGCGGCGCAGCACCGCGACGTACTCGTCGGTGCCGGCCGCCGGGACGGGGCCGGTGTGCGGTGCCGGGAACGGCGGGCCGGCCAGCAGCCGGGCCGCGTCCCGGGCGGTCGCCCCCCAGGCGGCGGCGCCGACGGCGGCGGCCCAGCGGCCGTCCGGGCCGAAACCCGGGCCACCGGCCACCACCGGCACCCCGGCCGCCCGGCACGCCTCGATCATCCGTCCGGCCCGGATCAACCGGCTCGGCTGCACGCAGCTGAGCAGCACCGCGTCCGGGCCGGTCTGGTGCAGGTAGGAGACCAGGTGCCGGACCGGCACGCTGGCGCCGAGGAAGGTGACCCGCCAGCCGGCGGCGCGGACCACCTCGACGACGATCCGGGCGGCCAGCGCGTGCCACTCGCCCTCGACGCAGGCCATCACCACGTGCCCCCGGTCGCCGGTCGGGCCGGTGCGGGCGGCGACCGTCTCGACCACCCGTTCGCTGACGTGGGTGGCGGCGTGTTCCTGGGCGACGCTCCACCGGCCGGTCAGCCAGCGCAGTCCCACCTCGCGCTGGGTCACGGCGACCAGGTCCACCAGGACGTCGGCCACCGACGAGCCGGCGTCCAGCAGCCCGGTCGCGATCCGGGTGGCGGCGGGCAGGTCGGCCCGGTCCAGACAGTCGAGGTACGCCGCGACGACCTCCGGACCCACCACGGTCGGCCCGGATGCCGGCGGGCGTGGGTCCGCAGCGGTCGGGCCGTCCGGTCGGCTCACGCCGGGTCCGCAGCGCAGACGGCCAGCATCGCGATGTCGTCGTGGCTCTCCCCGTCCAGCCACTCGTCGACGAGTTGGAGCAGCCAGTCGATCACGGCGGCGGGCGGCAGGCCGGCCACCGTGGCGAGCGCCTGCCGCAGCCGCTGCTCGCCGAACATCTCGACGGCCGCCGCGCCGCCGCGCGCCTCGGTCACCCCGTCGGTGTACGCCAGCAACAGCTCACCCGGCGCGAGCCGCACCTCCACCTCGACGAAGGTCGCCGAGGCGAACGCGCCGATCGGCATGCCGCCCACCCGGGCCTCGGCGATGCTGCCGTCGGCGCGTACCACCAGGGGGGACGGGTGCCCGCCGCCGGCGATACGGACCCGCAGGCCGCCGTCGGCCTCCGGTTCGGTGGTGCCCAGCAGCAGGGTGGTGAACTGGCTGCGCCGGGCGGCGTCCGGGGAGTCGAACAGCGCCCGGTTGAGCAGGGCGACGAGTTCCCGGGGACGCTGTTCGACAAGCCGCAGGGTCTGCAACGACTGGCGTACCCGGCCGGTGAGCACGGCCGCGCCGACCCCCTTGCCGCAGACGTCGCCGAGGGCGAACAGGGCCCCGGTGGCGGTGCGGAAGACCTCGTAGAAGTCGCCGCCGATGCGCAGGCTGTCCCCGGCGGAGCGGTAACCCCCGGCCAGGGTGACGCCGGGCACCGGGGGCAGTTCCGGGGGAAGCAGGCTGTGCTGGAGCACCCGGGCCAGGTGGGCCTGCTCGCCGTAGAGTTCGGCGGCGGCGACGGCGGACCCGGCCCGGGCGGCGAACTCCCGGGCCAGCTCGATGTCGCGCTGGTCGAACCCGGGCCGGCCGATCCGGCGGACCAGGACCAGCGCGCCGGCCGGGCCGCCGGCGCTGGGCATCGGGCTGGTCAGCACGGTGCCGGGGCGGCCGAAGTCCGGCGGCAGCACGGCGTCCAGGTCGGCCAGTTCGGCGTCGAGCCAGGGACTGGGGTCGGTGGTCGCGCCGCTGAGCGCCTCGACGAGCCCGGGGACCGCGCCGGTCAGCTCCGGGTCGGCGACCCCGCCGACCGGGCCGGGGTCGCCGTCGGCGTAGCGCAGCCAGTGCGGGACGTCCTCGCCGGGCTGCGGGGGCCGGTGCACGACCAGCGCCGCGTCGGCCAGGTAGGGCACGGGCAGGGTGACGGTGCTGCGGAGGGTCTGCTCGCGGTGCAGCGAGAGCCCGAGCCGGCTGCCGGCCCGGGCCAGGAACGCGGTGCGGGAACGCTCGGCCAGCAACGCGTCGGTGCGGGCCTGTTCGTCGGTGACGTCTCGCACGTACCAGGCGCAGCCCCCGCCGGCCAGGGGGCGGCAGACCCCGCGCAGCCGGCGTCCCCGGTGCTCGGCGTCGAACGTCGCGGCGTCGCCGGTGACCGCGCGGGCCAGCGCCGGCACGGTGCCCCCGGCCAGGTCGGTGCCGGGGGTCAGCTCGGGCAGGAGCTGCCCGGCCATCGCGTTGACCAGGGTGACCCGCCCGGCATGGTCGGTGGTGACCACCGCCTCGGCGAGCCCGTCGAGCAGTTCCCGGGCGAGCTGCGGGTCAGCCGGCAGCGGGCCGTCCGGTGACGGGTGGGCCGGTGCGCGGGAGACCTCTCCGCCGCCGCTCACCGGGCCGGCGTGCCCGTCCCGGTGGGTCGTCGTCACCGCCGGTCGCCGGGCGCGTCGGTCTGTCGACCTCTGCGCATGCTGGGAGTGCTCTCCTCGGTAGGAATTCGTTGCCTCAGGGAAAGCGTACCGAGGTGGGCCGACGATCGGCCAGCGAGGAAGCGGGGGTCACCCCGGGCGGGACAGCCAGCCGGACGGGCGGGCGATGATCCGGCGGACCACCGCACCGGCGCCGCCGACGGCGGCGGACTCGGCCCCGAGCGCCGCCGGCCGGACCGTCACCGGGGACCACCCGCTGGTGAGCACCCGGGCGTCGAGTTCGGCCAGCACCGGCGGGCACAGCCACGTCGCGAGGGTCGCGTATCCGCCGCCGAGCACGACGGTGTCCAGGTCGAGCAGGTTCACCACCCCGGAGACGGCCACCCCGAGGGCGGTGCCGGCGGCGTGCAGCGCGTCGAGCGCGGCCGGGTCGCCGGAGCAGGCCAGGTCGGCCAGCCGGCGGGCGGCGGTGTCGGCCGGCAGGTCCACCCCGGCCAGCCCGGCCGCGGCCAGCACGGCCTCCTGCCCGGCGTACGTCTCCAGGCAGCCCCGCGCCCCGCAGCGGCAGGTGGGTCCGGCCGGATCGACGGGTACGTGACCCAGTTCGCCGCTCCAGCCCCGGGAACCCCGGAACAGCGCCCCGTCGAGCACGATCCCGGCACCGATGCCGATCTCGCCGGAGACGTGCAGGAAGCTCTGCGGGCCGCCGGGGCGGGCGTGCAGTTCGCCCAGCGCGGCGAGGTTCGCCTCGTTCTCCACCACCAGCGGCGGCACCCCGTCGACCGGGTCGGTGAGGGCGGGGTGGCCGGCGAGCAGGGCCGGCACGTCGACGTCCCGCCAGCCCAGGTTGGGGGCGAGCCGGACCAGGCCGCGTGCGTCGACCAGCCCCGGCACGGCCAGGGCCGCCCCGGCCAGGCCGAGCCCGGCGTCGTCGGCGGCGGCGCGGGCCCGCCGGGCCAGGGTGACCAGGTCGGTGAGCGCGTCGGCGGGGGAGAGCGGGCGCAGGTCCACCCGGCGTACCTCGTGGTGCCGGACGGCGCCGGTGAGGTCGACCACGCACGCGGCGAGGTAGTCGACGTTGACCTCCAGGCCGAGCCCGGCCGGCCCGGTGTCGCCGAGCAGCAGCCCCCGGGCGGGCCGGCCGGCGCCGGTGCGGGGCGCGGGGTCGGCCTCGGTGACCAGCCGGCCGGCGATCAGGTCGTCGACGACGGCCGACACGGTGGCCCGGGTCAGGCCGGTGTCGGCGGCGATCTCGGCCCGGGAGGGCGGCCGGCCGGTCGTGGCGATCCGCCGCAGCACGACGGCGAGGTTGAGTTCGCGCAGGCTGCCCTGGCGGACCGCGCCGGCGGTCCGGGTGTCGGTCACCCCTTGACAGTGCCACAGCACGGCCATTTAATTCAACCACTGAACAAATTGCGGGTGACCCACCCACCGCCACCATCATCATCCTCACCGGAGGTCTGCCATGGCACCCCGTCCCACCCCCGCCGACAAGTTCTCCTTCGGGCTCTGGACGGTGGGCTGGCAGGCCCGTGACCCGTTCGGCGACGCCACCCGACCCGAGCTGGACGCCGTCGAGGCCGTGCACCGGCTCGCCGAGCTGGGCGCGTACGGCATCACCTTCCACGACGACGACCTGATCCCGTTCGGCGCCGACAACGCCGCCCGGGAGGCCCAGCTCGCCCGGTTCCGCAAGGCCCTCGACGAGACCGGCCTGGTCGTGCCGATGGTCACCACCAACCTCTTCACCCACCCGGTGTTCAAGGACGGCGGGTTCACCAGCAACGACCGCGACGTCCGCCGCTACGCGCTGCGCAAGGTGCTGCGCAACGTCGACCTCGCCGCCGAGTTGGGCGCCAAGACCTTCGTCATGTGGGGCGGCCGGGAAGGCTCCGAGTACGACGTCGCCAAGGACATCCGGGCCGCGCTGGACCGCTACCGCGAGGCCGTCGACGTGCTCTGCCAGTACGTCGTCGACCAGGGCTACGACCTGCGGTTCGCCATCGAGCCCAAGCCGAACGAGCCGCGCGGCGACATCCTGCTCCCCACCGTCGGGCACGCGCTGGCGTTCATCTCCCGACTGGCCCGCCCGGAGATGGTCGGCCTCAACCCCGAGGTCGGGCACGAGCAGATGGCCGGCCTCAACTACGCCCACGGCATCGCCCAGGCGCTCTGGCAGGGCAAGCTGTTCCACCTCGACCTCAACGGCCAGCGCGGCATCAAGTACGACCAGGACCTGGTCTTCGGCCACGGCGACCTGATGAACGCGTTCGCCCTGGTCGACCTGCTGGAGAACGGCGGCCCCAACGGCGGCCCGGCGTACGACGGCCCGCGCCACTTCGACTACAAGCCCTCCCGCACCGAGGACATCGCCGGGGTGTGGGCGTCGGCCGAGGCCAACATGGCGACCTACCTGCTGCTCAAGGAGCGGGCGGCGGCGTTCCGGGCCGACCCGGAGGTGGTCGAGGCGCTCGCCGCCAGCAAGGTCGGCGAGTTGGCCAGCCCGACGCTGGGCGACGGCGAGGGCTACGCCGGGCTGCTCGCCGACCGGTCCGCGTTCGAGGAGTTCGACGTGGACGCGACGGCCGCGAAGGGCTTCGCCTTCGTGCGGCTCAACCAGCTCGCCGTCGAGCACCTGCTCGGCGCGCGCTGAGGCGGCCCGGCATGCCGTTCGTCGCCGGGGTGGACTCGTCCACCCAGTCCTGCAAGGTGGTCGTCCGGGACGCGGAGACCGGCGCGCTGGTCCGTGAGGGCCGCGCGCCGCACCCGGACGGCACCGAGGTCGACCCACGGGCCTGGTGGGATGCCCTGCTGGCCGCCGTCGAGGCGGCCGGCGGGCTGGCCGACGTGGCGGCCGTGTCGGTCGCCGGTCAGCAGCACGGCATGGTCTGCCTCGACGAGGCGGGCGAGGTCGTCCGGCCGGCGTTGCTGTGGAACGACACCCGGTCCGCCGACGCGGCCCGGGACCTGATCGCCGAGGCCGGCGGCGGGGAGACCGGCCGCCGGTTCTGGGCCGACGCGGTGGGGCTGGTCCCGGTGGCCAGCTTCACCGCCACCAAGCTGCGCTGGCTGGCCCGCAACGAGCCGGAGCGGGCCGCCCGGGTCGCCGCCGTCTGCCTGCCGCACGACTGGCTGACCTGGCGGTTGGCGGGTGCCCCCGGGCTGGCGGCGCTGCGCACCGACCGGGGTGACGCCAGCGGCACCGGCTACTGGTCGCCGGTGACCGGGCAGTACCGCCCCGACCTGCTGGAAAAGGCGTTCGGCCGGGTCGTCGAGGTGCCCACGGTGCTCGGTCCGGCCGCGCAGGCCGGCGTGCTCGACCCGGCCGTGCTCGGCGACGGCCGGGCGACGCCGGGCGGGGACGTCCTGCTCGGCCCCGGCACCGGGGACAACGCCGCCGCCGCGCTGGGGGTCGGTGCCGGTCCGGGCGACGTGGTCGTCTCGATCGGCACCTCGGGCACGGTCTTCGCGGTGGCGGACACCCCGGCCGCCGACGCCGGCGGCGCGGTGGCCGGGTTCGCCGACGCGACCGGCCGGTTCCTGCCGCTGGTCTGCACGCTCAACGCGGCCCGGGTGCTCGACTCGGCGGCGACGCTGCTCGGCGTCGACCTCGACACCCTGTCCGACCTGGCGTTGAGCGCCCCGCCCGGGGCCGACGGCCTGGTCATGGTGCCCTACCTGGAGGGGGAGCGGACCCCGGACCGCCCCGCCGCCACCGGCTCGGTGCACGGCCTCACCCTGCGCACCGCCACCCCGGCGCACCTGGCCCGGGCGGCGGTGGAGGGGATGCTCTGCGCGCTGGCCGACGGCCTGGACGCGCTGGTCGCCCAGGGCGCGACGGTCGAGCGGGTGATCCTGGTCGGCGGCGGAGCCCGCTCGGCGGCGGTCCGCCGGATCGCGCCGCAGGTCTTCGGCCGTCCCGTGGTGGTGCCCCCACCCGGGGAGTACGTCGCCGACGGCGCGGCCCGCCAGGCCGCCTGGGTCGCCCTGGGTGGGGCGACGCCGCCCACCTGGGCCCCGAAGGACACCGAGGAGTACGCGGCGGAGCCCGTCCCCGCCATCCGCCAGCGGTACGCCGAGGCCCGCGACCACACCCTCGACCGGGTGGCCGCGTCCGGGGAGTGACCCACCCGACCGACGACGTCGGCCGGTGACCGGCGCACGGGGGCCGGTCACCGGCCGACGACCGGTTCCGCCCCGGATGGGCCGGTCCGGCGGGGGTGCCCGTCGGGCCGGGAGGCGCACCTGGTTGGCTGCCGGACATGACCGGCAGCAGGACCTCCCGGCACGGGAACGCGGCGCACCGCCTCTACAGCGTCGTGGTGTTCGTGGTGCTCGCCTCCCTGGACAACGTGGCGATCGGCCTGGTGCCGCCGCTGTACGGGCCGATCTCCGGGGCGCTGGGTGTGCCGCAGCGGATGCTCGGCCTGGTCACGGCGGTGAGCTTCCTGGTCAGCGCGGTCGCGGCGGTGGCCTGGGCGTACGTCGGCGACCGGACCAACCGCAAGCCGCTGCTGATGGTCGGCACGCTGGTCTGGGCGGCCGGCACCGGTGGCAGCGCGTTCGCCACCGGCTTCCCGACGTTCCTCGCCGCGCAACTGGTCGCCGCGGTCGGGTTGGGCGCGGTCGGCTCGGTCGGGTTCTCCGTGGTCACCGACCTGATCTCCCCGCGCCGCCGGGGCCTGGTGATGAGCTTCTGGGGGTTGTCCCAGGGGGTCGGCACCCTGGCCGGCACGCTCACCGGCGGGCTGCTCGGCGCGACCGACTGGCGACGCCCGTTCCTGCTGCTCACCGTGGTCGGCCTGGCCGCCACGGTGGCCTACCTGCTGACCTACGACATCCGGCGCGGGCAGAGCGAACCGGAGCTGGCCGCGGCGATCGAGGCCGGCGTCGACTACGACTACCGGATCACCCGAGCCGACCTGCCGCGCATCCTGGGCCGGCGGACCAACCGGTGGCTGATCCTGCAGGGCCTCACCGCGCAGGCGGCGTTCGGTTCGCTGGTGTGGCTGCCGGTGCTGTTCGCCGAGCGGGCGCAGGGGCAGGGCTACTCGACGGCGACGGCGGTCGTGGTGGGCAGCGTCTTCGCCACCCTGTTCCAGCTCGGCGGGGTGTTCTCCATCGTCGGCGGGCTGGCCGGGGACGCGCTGCAACGGCGTACCCCCCGGGGGCGGGCCCTGGTCGCGGCGGTCGGCGTCCTCGCGGCGCTGCCGTTCTACCTGGTGCTTTTCTTCGTGCCGATCCGGATCGACGTGCCCGACGGCGGCGGCACCGGCGCGGTGGTGGGCGCCGTGCTGGCCAGCGTGGTGACCGAGCCGACGGTTGGGCTGAGCCTGCTCACCGCCGTCGTCGCGTTGGCGCTGACCTCGGCGAACTCGCCGAACTGGTTCGCCCTGATCGCCGACGTGAACCCGCCGGAGCACCGGGGCACCGTCTACAGCCTGGGCAACCTGGTCAACGGGGTCGGCCGGGCCGCCGGCAACGGACTGGTCGGCGCGGCCTTCCACGCGTTGCGGGCGGCCTTCCCGCCGCCGCTGAACTACGCCGTCGGGCTGGCCGCGTTCCAGCTCTTCTTCATCCCCACCGGGCTGATGTACTGGCTGGCTTCCCGTACGTCGCCCGGCGACATCGCCGCCGTGGGCGACCTGCTGCACGACCGCGCCGACCGCCACTGACCTGCCTGCGGGGAGCGGCCCGGTGGCTCCCGCGTGGTCGTGCCCGGTCGCGCTGCTCGCGTGTGGTCGTGCCGCCCCCGGCGTGGTCGGGAACGGGTCGCGCCGCTCCCTCGCGGTCTGGCCGGGGCAGGTATACCCCGTCGGGTCCTTTCGAGCTGATGACGTCAACGGATCACCAGCCAACCCGAACGCGTCGCCGTCCGCCGGCCCGCCGTCCGCCGTCCCTACGGCTCTGCGTCTGTGCGGTCCTGCGTCCGTGCGGTCTGTGCGGTCCTGCGTCTGTGCGGTCCTGCGTCCCGCTGGGACGGTGCCGGTGCGGGCGGGGGCGGGACGTTTCCGGCGGATCGGTGGGGGCGAGTCTTCCGGCCGCTGAGCCGCTGCCGTCACGTCGGTGGGGGCGCGTCCTGCGGGCTGGTGAGTCGATGACGTCGTCCCGGTGGGCACACGTGTCCTGCGGGCCGGTGAGTCGCTGACGTCATCAGCTCGAAAGGACGCGACCGGGTGTACCGGGGGCCCGGTCCCGTCCCTCACCACCGGGCGCCACCGGGAGCCGGAGCGCCGGCATCGTCGGGCGCTGCGCCAGCCGGGCGTAGGCACCGCCGGGCGCCGCACCCGTCGTGGGTGAAGCGCCCGACGGTGCCGGGGCGGGTCAGGAGTGGCGGACCCAGACCGTCACGTCGGTGGGGACCCGGCCGTCGGCGTCCAGCGGCGCGCTGCTGTGCAGCAGTTCCCCGGCCGGCGGCGGCACGGCGGACGCACCGAAGTTGGTCAGCACGGTCAGCCCGCCGTTGCGGAAGCTCAGCACCTCGTCGCCGGAGGAGAGCCACTCCAGCGTCCCCCGGCCGAGGGCGTGCTCGCGGCGCAGCCGCAACGCGGTCCGGTACGTCTCGTACGTCGAGCCGGGCACTCCCCGCTGCCGGTCCAGGGCGTACTCGGCCCACAGCGGCGGCTGCGGCAGCCAACTGGCGTCGGTCGGGCCGAAGCCGTACGACGGGGCGTCGGCCTCCCACGGGATCGGCACCCGGCAGCCGTCCCGACCGCGCTGGGTGTGGCCGCTGCGCTCCCAGGTCGGGTCCTGCCGGGACTCGTCGGGCAGTGTGGTGTGCTCCGGCAGCCCCAACTCCTCGCCCTGGTAGAGATAGGCCGAGCCGGGCAGGGCCAGCATCAGCAGGGTGGCCGCCCGACCCCGACGCAGGCCCAGCGCGGCGTCCGGCTGGGGGTCGCCGATGCCGATGCCGTTGGGCCGGCCGCCCTTGGCGGACAGCCCCATCCGGGAGGCGTGCCGGATGACGTCGTGGTTGGACAGCACCCAGGTGGTGGGGGCGCCGACGGCGTCGGTGGCCTCCAGCGAGCGGGTGATCACCGCGTACTGGGCGGGGGCCGTCCAGGCGGCGAGCAGGTACTCGAAGTTGAACGCCTGGTGCATCTCGTCGGGGCGGACGTAGCGGGCGATCCGTTCGGCCGGCTCCACCCACGCCTCGGCGACGAGGATCCGGTCGCCCTCGTAGGAGTCCAGCACCCGCCGCCACTCCTGGTAGACCTCGTGGACGCCGTCCTGGTCCCACATCGGCGGGCGCGGCTTGTCCGCCTCGTTGCCGGAGAGGATCTCCTGCGGCTCCTCCCAGTTGGCCAGGTCGGCCTGCTTGATCAGGCCGTGCGCCACGTCCACCCGGAAACCGTCGACGCCCCGGTCCAGCCAGAACCGGAGCACGTCGAGGAACTCGGCGCGGATCTCCGGGTTGTCCCAGTTGAGGTCCGGCTGGGCGGTGTCGAACAGGTGCAGGTACCACTGGCCGGGTCGGCCGTCGGGCTCGACGAGCCGGGTCCAGGCGGGGCCGCCGAAGACGCTCTGCCAGTCGTTGGGCGGCTCGACGCCGTCCGGGCCGAGGCCGTCGCGGAAGATGTACCGGGCCCGTTCGGGGCTGCCGGGGGCGGCGGCGACGGCGGCCCGGAACCACCGGTGCGCCGACGAGGTGTGGTTGGGGACCAGGTCGACGATGACTTTCAGGCCCTTCGTGCGGGCTTCGGCGATCAACCTGTCGGCGTCGGCCAGGCTGCCGAACAGGGGATCGACGTCGCGGTAGTCGGCGACGTCGTAGCCCGCGTCGGCCTGCGGCGACGGGTAGAACGGGGACAGCCAGACGGCGTCGACACCCAACTCGGCCAGGTGCCCGAGTCGGGCGGTGATGCCGGGCAGGTCACCGATGCCGTCACCGTCGGAGTCGGCGAAGGAACGCGGATAGATCTGGTAGATGACGGCTTCGGTCCACCATCCGGGTGCCACGCCCACGGACTGTTCCTGCTGCCTCGCGTCGGTGTTCAGAGCCTTCTCCCTGTGTCGAGCCGGTCGGGCCGTGCGGTCGAATCCGTTCAGTTTGCCCGGGGCGGGGCGGTCGATTCCCGTACCACCAGGCGAGTGGGCAGGATCACCGGCGGGCGCGGCGCGGGGCCGTGCACGTCGGGTCCGCGCGGGGCCGGCACCCGGTCGGCGTCCGCCTCGACGGCAGCGGCGCCCAGCGGGTCGAGCAGCATCCGGGCGGCGAGCCGGCCCTGCTCGGCGGCGGGTTGGGCGATGGTGGTCAACCCGAGCACGGCGGACAGGTCGTGGTCGTCCACGCCGATCACGCTGACGTCCTGCGGGACCCGTAGCCCGGCGTCGCGCAGCGCGGTCATCGCGCCCATCGCGATCTCGTCGCAGGCGGCGAAGATCGCCGTCGGTGGTTCGCCCCGGGCCAGCAGCTCGACGGTGGCCCGGTTGCCGCCGTCGATGGTGAACTGCGACTCCATGTCCAGCCGGGGGTCGGGGTGCAGCCCGGCGCGGCGCAGCGCCTCCTGGTAGCCCCGGCGACGGTCGGTGTGGGTGGTGAAGGCCAACTCGTCGTCGGGGTCGCCGGAGATGTGGGCGATCCGCCGGTGACCCAGGTCGAGCAGGTGCCGGGTGGCTGTCCGGGCCGCCGCCACGTCGTCGATCCGCACGCAGGGCCAGCCGGGGACGGTGCTGCCCGAGCTGATCGTGATGCCGGGCAGGTCCAGCTCGGCCAGGGCGGTCAGGTCGGCCGGTCGCAGCGGGGTGGCGACCAGCATGATCGCGTCCACCCGCTTGTGCAGGTTGGCGGTGCGCAGCACCCGTTGCCGCACCTGCTCGCGCCCGCCGAGGTTGTAGAGCAGCAGGTCGTAGCCGGCGTGGTGGAGGAACTCCTCGACCGCCTCGACGACGGTGCCGAAGAACCACCTGGTGATCCGGGGCACCACCACGGCGACCGTGCCGGTCCGGCCGCCGGCCAGCCGGGAGGCGCTCGGCGAGACCGCGTACTGGAGCTGTTCGGCGGCGGCGAGCACCCGGCGGCGGGTCGCGGCCGACACCGTCGGCAGGCCGCGTAACGCCCGGGAGACCGTGGCCGTGGAAACCCCGGCCAGCCGGGCCACGTCGTCGATCCTCGTCACGCTGTCGTTCCCCCGCTCCGCGCCGGCCCCCGTCGCCGCCCGGTGCTGCCGGGCGGCGACGGACGGCCGTCAACCCTTGACGCTCCCGGCGAGCAGGCCGCGCACGAAGAAGCGCTGCAACGACAGGAACACCACCAGCGGTACGACGATCGAGACGAACGCGCCGGCGGTGAGCCGCTGCCACTCGTTGCCCCGGGTGCCGGCCATCTCGGCCAGGCGCACGGTGAGCGGGGCGGTCTCGTTGCCGCCACCGGCGAAGATCAGCGCGACCAGCAGGTCGTTCCAGACCCAGAGGAACTGGAAGATGCCGAACGCCGCCAGCGCCGGGGTGATCAGCGGCAGCACGATGGTGCGGAAGATCTTGGGGTGGGTGGCCCCGTCGACCCGCGCCGCCTCCATCAGGTCCCGGGGGAGCTGGGAGATGAAGTTGTGCAGCAGGAACACCGCGAAGGGCAGGGCGAAGCAGGTGTGCGCGAACCACACCTGGGCGAACTTCTGCTCGTCCACCAGGTTCCAGGCCGGCAGCAGCTGGATGCCGGCCACGGTGACCCCGGTGGAGAAGAACTTCAGCAGCGGCACCAGGGCCATCTGCAACGGCACGATCTGCATCGCGAAGATCGCGATGTAGAGCCAGTCCCGTCCCCGGAAGTTGATCCAGGCCAGCGCGTACGCGGCGAGCGAGGCGAACGCCAGCGGGAAGAGCACCGACGGGATGGTGATGGCCAGCGAGTTGATGAAGTAGCTGGCCAGCTGCCCCGACGACGAGGAGGAGCCGAACAGGACGTCCTGGTAGTTCTCCAGGGTGAACTGCGGGTCGGTGAAGAAGGTCCACCACCCGGTGGACTTGATCTCGGCCTCGGGCCGGAACGAGGAGACGAACAGGCCGAACGTCGGGATCGTCCAGAGCAGCGCGATGACGATCGAGACCAGGGTGGCCGTACGGCTGTTGAGCCGGCTACGGACCCGGCCGGCGGCGCTTGTCGGCTTCCCGGTGGCCTGGGCCCCGGCTCCGACGGTGGGCGTGGCGGTGGTCATCTCAGCCCTCCCGCTGTTGACGCAGGTTGCGGATCTGGTAGATCACGATCGGGATCACCAGGATGAAGAGGAAGACCGCCAGGGCGGAGCCCTGCCCGTTCTCGCCGTACCGGAACGCCTGGTTGTACATCTCGTTGGCGATCACGCTGGTGTCGTAGTTGCCGTTGGTGGCGGTCCGGACGATGTCGAAGACCTTCAGCGTGGCGATCGACAGGGTCACCACGACCACGATCAGCGCGGGCCGGATGCTCGGCATGGTGATCTGCCAGAACATCTGCCACGGGGTGACCCCGTCGAGGCGGGCCGCCTCGACGATGTCCGCGGGGATCGCCTTGATCGCGGCGGAGAGCACCACCATGGCGAAACCGGCCTGGATCCACACCATGATCACGATGAGCAGGAAGGTGTTCAGCGGTGAGTCGAGCAGCCACTGCCGTGGTTCGCCGCCGAGGCTGACCACGATCTGGTTGAGCAGGCCGATCTGGTCCTGCTCCTCGCTGCGGTAGGCGTAGACGAACTTCCAGATGATGCTGGCCCCGACGAACGAGATCGCCATCGGCAGGAAGATCAGTGACTTGGCGATGGACTCGAACCGGGCCTTGTCCACCATCACGGCGTAGAGCAGGCCGAACGTGGTGGCCACCAGCGGCACCAGCAGCACCCAGATCAGGGTGTTGAGCAGCACCCGGACGATCGAGTCCTCGGAGAACATCCAGCCGTAGTTGCGCAGCCCCACCCAGTTGTCGCTGCCGGCGTCCATGAAGGAGAGCAGCACGGTGCGCAGCGCCGGCACCACCAGCCCGACGGAGAGCAGCAGCAGCGTCGGCAGCAGGAAGAAGAGCGCGAACAGGCCCTCCCTCGGCTTGCGTCGGCGGGGCAGGGGGCCACCACCGGTCGAGGCGGCGATCAGCTGCGCCTCCCGACGGCGGGCGAACCAGGCCGGCACCACGTCGAGGAGCAGGAGCAGACCGCCCACCACCGCGACGAAAGCGATCAGCCCGTACATCAGCATGAGGAACTTCGGCTGTTCCTCAGCGAAGTCGAACTCCATCGACCCTCCCTCTCAAGGGTTCGTATCCGACGGGTGGCCCGGTCCGCACCGTGCGGACCGGGCCACCCGTCTCAGATCACTTCCAGCTGTTCTCGATGCCGTTCAGCACCGTGGTGGTGTCCTTACCGTTGATCCACTCGACCATGCCCTTCCAGAAGGTGCCGTTGCCGACTGCGGCCGGCATCAGGTCGGAGCCGTCGAAGCGGAAGACGGTCTTCGGGTCCTGGAGGATGCCCACGGAGAGCTTGTCGACCGGGTTCGGGACGTTGGCCAGGTCGAGCTTCTTGTTCGCCGACACCCAGTCGCCGATCTTGGCGCGGCTGTTGGCGTACTCGCCGGAGGCGAGGTAGGTCTGCACCGCCTGGACCTCGGGACGGTCGGTGAAGGCCGCGACGAACTCGCCGCCACCCAGCACCGGCTTGCCCTTGGCCGGGTCGATCGACGGGAAGTAGAACGCGAAGACGTCGCCGTCCTCGGCCACCTTGGTGCCCTCGGGCCACTGGTTGGCGTAGAAGGACGCCTGCCGGTGCAGGGCGCACTTGCCGGTGGTGATCGGCACGCCGGCCTCCTGGAAGGAGGTGGTGGCGATGCTCTTCACGCCGCCGAAGCCGCCGTTGACGTACTTGTCGTTCTTGAGGATGGTGCCGGCCCGGTTGAGGGCGTCGGCGACCTGCGGGCTGTTGAACGGGATGCCGTGGGTGGTCCACTGGTCGTAGACCTCGGGCCCGGCCGTACGCAGCAGCACGTCCTCGATCCAGTCGGTGGCCGGCCAGCCGGTGGCGTCACCGGACTCGATGCCGGCGCACCACGGCTTGGTGCCGCTGGCCGCGATCGTGTCGGAGAGCTTGATCAGCTCGTCCCAGCTGGTGGGGACCGTCCAGCCCTTCTCCTTGAAGGTCTTCGGCGAGTACCAGACGAACGACTTGACGTTCGAGCCCAGCGGGGCGCCGTAGAACTGGCCGTTGATGGTGGTGTACTTCAGCCAGTCGGGGGAGAAGTTCGCCTCGGCCTCGGTCTTGGTGGCGGCGGAGACGGGCTTGAGGTTGCCGCCGTCGACGAACCGCTTGACCAGACCCGGCTGCGGGATGAAGGCCAGGTCGGGCGCGTTGCCGCCCTGCACCCGGACGGGGAGCTGGGCCTCGAACTCGCCGGAGCCCTCGTGGTCGATCTCAATGCCGGTGCAGTCCTCGAACTGCTTCCAGGACTGGGCCAGCCGGTCGGCCTCGATGTCCCGGATCGACGAGTAGATCGTGACCTTCTTGCCGTCGTTGTCACCGTACTTCTCGTATGCGGCGCATTCGGCCGAACCCGCGTTGCTGCTCTTCTTGTCGTTGCCGGTGCCACAGGCGGCGGCGCCGAGCGCCAGCCCCAGCACGCCGGCGATCGCGAGAGCCTGGCGTGATCTGGCAAACGCCATGCCGTTCTCCTTCCTTGCCGGCGCGCCCACAGGTGGGGGAACCCGACGCCGGTCCGATGAGTCGTCCCCACATGTAAGCGCTTGCATCCCGATCGGTCCACCCCCTGCCGGACACGGCCCGGTAACAATCCCGAAACCCCCTCACCGCAGGTGGGTGCGCTCCCACCCGTGGTCACCGAATAGGGGTCGGCAGGGGTGGGCGCGGCTTGGAATCGATGGCGATATCTGCCACCCTCGGGGCAAGGTATTGAAGGATCTCGACATCGGAGGTGTGCGATGCGCAGACGGTGGAGCCTGCTGGCGGCGGCCCTGCTGGTCACCGGGAGCCTGGTCCCGGCCGGCCCGGCCTGGGCCGCGCCCACGTTCAAGGTGCCCTTCCCCTGCAACCAGTCCTGGTCCGGCCAGACCCGGTCCGACCACAGCCCGGCGAACGCGGTGGACTTCAACCGCACCGACGACCTCGGCGACCCGGTGGTCGCCAGCGCCCCGGGCACCGTCGACCGGGTCACCGACCTCGGCGGCACGAGCTACGGCAAGTACGTCCGGATCGACCACGGCGGCGGCTACACGACCTACTACGCCCACCTCAACGGCTTCAACGTCTCGGTCGGGCAGCAGGTCGGCTACGGCAAGGTGATCGGCTGGGTCGGCAGCACCGGCGGCTCCACCGGCCCGCACCTGCACTACGAGCAGCGCCTCAACGGCGACGACATCAAGGTCCGGTTCAACGGCACGCTCGCCCTGTACTGGGGCACCAAGACGTACACCAGTGGAAACGGCTGTTCCAGCAGCACCGGGTCGGGCACTGTCGACACCGCCGGCTCCCCGCTGACCGTGCGCTCCGGGCCGGGCACCGGCTACGCGTCGGTCGGCACGGTCGCCGACGGCGCCAAGGTCACCATCGGCTGCCAGACCAGCGGCACCACGGTCACCGGCACCTTCGGCACCAGCGCGATCTGGGACCGGATCGGCTCCGGCCGGTTCATCGCCGACGCCTACGTCTACACCGGCCACGACGGCTACATCCCCAACGTGCCCCGCTGCTGAGCCTGTGGGCACCGGGTCCGCACCGGGCCCGGTGCCCGGTCAGCCGTTGAGCTGCCAGATCGAGAAGTTGAGCGCGGCGGCGAAGGTGACCCAGGCCCAGTAGGGCAGCAGCAGGGCCGCCGCCGGCCGGGAGATCCGCCAGAAGGCGACCACCGTCACCGCGATCGCCAGCCACATCAGCACGATCTCGGCGAAGGCCAGCCCGTAGCGTCCCGCGCCGAAGAACAGCGGGGTCCAGATCGCGTTCAGCACCAGCTGGACCGTCCACGCCCCGAGCGCCGGGCCGAAACCGACCCGCCGCCAGACCAGCCAGCCGGCGACCGCGATCAGCGCGTACAGCAGGGTCCAGACCGGGCCGAACAGCCACCCCGGCGGGGCCCAGGTCGGCTGCTGGAGCGAGGCGTACTCGTCGCGGGTGCCGGACACCCCCAGCCCGCCGATCGCGGCGGCGACCGCGACGGCCGCGCCGAAGCCGAGCAGCACCCACCAGGTCCGCGCCGAGCCGGTCCGCCGGTCGCTCCGGGTTATCTCCATGGTCAAGATATTTCCCGGGTACGCCGTCCCAAACCCGCCCCACCGCGCCGACCCCCGCACAGCACAGCGCCGGGGTCGTCGGTGCCGGAGGCTCCTGTCTGGGAGGACGGAGCTTCCGGGGGCGACGACCCCGGCGGGTCAGGTGCGGGTTCCGGCGTCAATTGAAGATGCTGACACCACCCGGGCCGACCAGAAGGCCGACCACGATGAGGACGATGCCCCACAGGATCTGCCGGCGGAACAGCGCGAGGATGCCGGCGACCACGAGTACGACTGCGAGAATCCAGAGAATCAGCTCCATGGCTGCTGAATACCCGGCCGTCCGAACCCGAAAACCTGGTTCTCAGTCGATTTGATCTCCCAGGTGGAAGACGCTGTACGCCTGCTTGATCACCGGGTGGGCGACGTTGCGTACGCGTACCCCGCCCGGGGTGACGCCGCGTTCGCTGCCGGCGTGCGCGTGCCCGTGCAGGGCGAGCGCCGTCGGCGCCGAGTCGATCGCCTGACCGAGCTGGTACGACCCGAGGAACGGGTAGATCTCCAGCGGCTCGCCGGCCAGCGTGTCCGGCACCGGGGCGTAGTGGGTCAGCGCGACGAGCAGGTCGCAGTCCAGCCCACGCAGCGCCGCGCCCAACGCCGCCGCGCTCTCGTTGCTGGTCCGGACGAAGGACTTCATCTCCGGCTCGCCGAAGTCGCTGGCGCACCGGCCGGCGAACCCGCCGCCGAAGCCCTTGACGCCGGCCACCCCGAGCCGGCCACCGGGGCACTCCAGCACCGTGCCGGTCCCCTCCAGCACGGTGATCCCGGCATCCTCCAGCACCTTGACCACCTGCGGCACCTGGTCGCACTGGTGGTCGTGGTTGCCCAGCACGGTGACCACCGGCACCCCCAGCCCGCCGAACTCCTCGGCGACGCAGCGCGCCTCGGACTCGGTGCCGTGCCGGGTCAGGTCGCCGGCGAGCAGCAGCACGTCGGCGCAGTCGGGCAACTCCTCCAGGGCCGGGCGGAACCGGCCCAGCACGTCGGCGTCCAGGTGCACGTCGCCGACCGCGGCGATCCGGATCATCGGGTCCTCCTCACGGCAGCTCCTCGACCTGGACCGGGGCCTGGGTGCGGATCACCCCGATGTCGCTGGTGATCGCCTCGTCCGGGAACCGCTCGGCCACCCGGCGCAGGATCTCCGCCCGGCGCTGCGGGCTCTCCACCTCGCCGGTGAGGACCAGTCCTGTTTCCCGGTGGACCACGGTGATCCCCTGCTCGGCGACGTCCGGGTCCTCGGTCAGCAGCCGTTGGATCTCCGCCTCGACGTAGGCGTCCGGCGGGCCGGCGCTGTGCTCGGTCACGGGGTCTCCCTTCCCTCGGGGATGCGGGCGTACGGCACCGGCGTGCCCCCGTACGGGACGACGTCGAGCCGGTCCAGCAGCATCAGGAACGCTTCGGCGTACGGCGAGTGCTGGGTCTCCTTGCGTACCCGCTCCCAGTCGATCTGTTCACGCAGCGACCGGGCCAGGGGCAGGCCCCGGGCGAAGTCGCAGTAGTGCTGGGAGAAGCTGAGCAGCTTGTGCACCATCAGCCGGGTCGCCGACAGCACCGGCATGTGGATGGCGTCCACCGGGCGGACCACGGTGTCGGCGAGGGTCTCGTGGGTCACCGGGGTCTCCACCGGCCGGTGGATCAGGTCGACCATCCGACCGTCGTCGTAGACCTTGACCAGCCAGTCCTCCGGCGGGCGCTCGGCGGTGAAGCCCTCGTCGGTCAGCGCCTCCAACGCCCGCTCGACATGCTCCTCGGGGAGCAGGAAGTCCACGTCGTGCTCGCTGGAGTGGCCGCCGTGGGCGTAGACGGCGAAGCTGCCGCCGAGGGCGAAGGGGATCTCGTTCTGCTTGAGCACGGCGGCGACCCGCTTGAGGGTGTGCAGGAGGCTGACGTCCCCGCGCTCGGCCATCTGGTCTCTCCCGTCGTGGATGGTCGGTGGGAAATGACGTTGCGTACCCGGCTGTCCGCCCGCCCACACCTGCCCGGCGTGCCGGTCCCGGTCACCGCGCCCCGGACGGGCATCAACCGGACGGGGGAGATGCGCCGGTCGGATATCCTGTGCAGGGTGGCCAGATCACGGCGCGCGACCGACGGCGGGGCCCGACTGCGGCGCGTCGCGCTGATCGGCATCGACGGCTCGGGCAAGACCACCCAGGCGTACCGGCTCGCCGCCGCGCTCACCGCGGCCGGGCGACCCGCCACCTACCACCGCAACGCGGGCGGCCGGCGCTGGCTGGGCCGGCTCGCCGCCCGGTTCGGCCGGGCCGACGCGCAGCTGCTGGTGGGCCGGGACGGGATGCTCGCGGTGGAGTCCGTGCTGCGCTGGCTGGCGATCGCCGCCGCGCTGCTCAGTTGCCTGGTGACCGGCCGTACCGCCGTGATGGACCGCTACTCCGCCTGCCAGTACGCCAGCATCCGGGCGCACGGTGGGCAGCGGTGGGAGCGGCTGGCCCGGGCCGGTTACCGGGTCTTCCCCGCGCCGCAGGTCACCTTCCTGCTCGCCGTCGACCCGGCCGAGGCGTACCGGCGGATCGAGCGGCGGGGGGAGGACCACGAGACGATGGGCTGGCTGACCGCCGCCGACGCTGCCTACCGGTCGCTGCCCGAGTACCCGGGTTTCGTGGTGGTCGACGCCGGCGGCGGGCCCGACGAGGTCTCCCGGCGCATCCGGGCGCACCTGGCGCGCTGGCTGCCGCCGGAGGAGGCGGGGCCGGTCGTCGATGATCCGCCGGACGACACCGGCCCGTCCGCCCCGGAGGCCGCCGGCGGACCCCGGGAGCCGGTCGCCGCGCAGTCCCGCCCGTAGACCGAGGCGATTCCACCGGACCGGCGGAGGCGCGTCAGGCTGCGCAAATGGGAGTCTGTGCCGGTACGCCCCCGGGCCGGGGGATACTTCCTGTCGGATCCGCGCGGTCGTGGTTGACGCTCGCGGCTCATGAAAGTAAGTTTCATCCGTGGCGAAAAGTCCGAAGATTTCCGCGAGTCACGAGCCGGGTGGACTGATCGTCCACATCAGCGGCCTGCTCCCGTCGCTGTCCCCCGCCGAGCAGCGGGTCGCCCGACTGGTCGTCGCCGACCCGGCCGATGCCGCCCGACGGACCATCACCGACCTCGCCACCGCCGCCGAGACCTCCGAGGCCACCGTCATCCGGTTCTGCCGGTCCGTCGGCATGGACGGCTACCCGCAGTTGCGGATCCGGCTCGCCGCGGAGGCCGCCCGCCGGATCGAACCGCCGGACGCCCGGGTGGTCGGTGGGGACATCCCGCCCGGCGCCGACCTGGCCCAGATCATCGCCACCATCTCCTTCAACGACGCGCGGGCCGTCGAGGAGACCGCCGAGCAGCTCGACCCGGCCGTCTGCGAGCAGGTCGTGGAGGCGATCGTCAGCGCCGGCCGGATCGAGGTCTACGGCGCCGGCGCGAGCGGCTTCGTCGCCTCGGACTTCCAGCAGAAGCTGCACCGCATCGGCCGGATCGCGTTCTCCTTCCCCGACGTGCACACCGCGCTGACCTCCGCCGCCCTGCTCGGCAAGGGCGACGTGGCGATCGGCATCTCGCACAGCGGCACCACCTCCGACGTGATCGAGGTGCTCGAACAGGCCCGCTCCCGGGGGGCGGTCACCGTCGCGCTGACCAACTTCCCCCGCTCGCCGATCACCGAACGGGCCGACTTCGTCCTCACCACCGCCGCCCGCGAGACGACGTACCGGTCCGGGGCGATGGCCAGCCGGATCGCCCAGCTCACCGTGGTGGACTGCCTCTTCGTCGGGGTGGCCGCCCGGAACCGGACCCGGGCCCGGCGGGCGCTGGAGGTCACCGCCGAGGCGGTGCGAACACACCGGGTCGGCGGCAGTCGGAGGCGCTCGTGACCGCCGGCCGGGTCGGGCCGGACGACGTGGTGGGGCAGCGGGGCGGCGAGGGCGTGGTCGACCTGCGGCCGGTGGTCCGGGTCGGTGCCCCGACCGAACGACGCAACCCGCACAGCACCGACCTCGACCTGATGTCGACCCGGGACGTGCTCACCGTGATCAACGACGCCGACCGGCGGGTGCCGGCGGCGGTGGCCGCCGTCCTGGACGAGATCGCGGTGACCGTCGACCTCGCGGTGACCGCGCTGCGCGGCGGGCGCCGGGTGCACTACTTCGGGGCCGGCACCTCCGGCCGGCTCGGGGTGATCGACGCCGCCGAGTTGGCCCCCACCTTCAACTCCCCGCGCGGCTGGTTCTGCGCCCACCTGGCCGGTGGGCCGGACGCGATGTGGCAGGCCGTGGAGGACGCCGAGGACGACCTGGCCGCCGGGGCCGGCGAGGCCGCCGGGTGCGTCACCGCCGGGGACCTGGTGGTGGGGCTGGCGGCCAGCGGACGCACCCCGTACGTCCTGGGCGCACTCGACGCGGCCCGGCAGCGGGGGGCCTCGACCGTGCTGCTGTGCGCCAATCCGGAGGTCCGGGCGGCGGCCGAGGTCGACGTGGTCATCGGGGTCGACACCGGCCCCGAGGTGGTGACCGGCTCGACCCGGATGAAGGCGGGCACCGCGCAGAAGCTGGTGCTGAACACCTTCTCCACGGCGGTGATGGTGCGGCTGGGCCGGGTCTACTCCAACCTCATGATCGACATGGTGGCCACCAACGCCAAGCTGCGGGGCCGCATGATCTCCATCCTGATCGAGGCGACCGGCTGCTCCGAGGAGGTCTCCCGGCGGGCCCTGCACGAGGCCGACGGCGACCTGAAGACGGCCCTCGTCTCGCTGCTGTCCGGGGCCGAGGTCGACGCGGCCCGCGCCGCGCTGGCCCGGACCGCGCACCACGTCCGGGGTGCCATCGCCCTGCTCGCCTCCTGACCCGTCCCACCGGTCGGGTGCTGCGGGGTGACGCAGAACACCGTGTCGGGGGGACGTCGGCCACGCCACGGATTGTTGTTCCGGGCGTGGGGTAATCCAGGACCGCCGGGTGAACCGACCGGTCCACCGGCCCGTATCTGGCAGTGACTCCGATCGCAGCCGGACGGTGACGAGGGTCGCGGTTTATCCGGGGCACCGCAATGAAGCGGGGCCCGGCGTACGCCCGTCGACACCCGTGCCGACCAGCGGCGATCGTGCGGCCGACAGGTGGCTCTCCGGGGCCGCTGACAGCAAACGTGGACCGGGCTTTCAGCTGGTACTCAGGCATTCGTGACACTTTCGACTCACGACATGGAATCCCCGACCCGTCTCGACTGTTGTGCAGGTGTCAGCACCGGCGGGCAGCAGGGGCGTTGCACGGGGGAGGGCTGATGGACGTGGGGATGGCAAGGAACCGGGCAACCGGCGCGAGCGAGGGGACCGTGGACACCGTGGACAAGAACATCGGCATGCGAACCGACGAGGTCGCCGAGGAGCGTGACCTGGTCGGCGTCTACCTTCACGAGATCTCCCGGACGCCACTGCTGGACGCCGCCAAGGAGGTCGATCTCTCCAAGGCGATCGAGGCCGGCCTCTACGCCGAGCACCTGCTCGGCGAGGACCGCGTCCCCGCCGGGGCCGACCGGGACGACCTGGAGCGGCTGGTCGTCGAGGGGGAACGGGCGAAGGATCTCTTCATCCGGGCCAACCTGCGGCTGGTCGTGTCGATCGCCCGCCGGTACGTGCGTTCCGGGATGCCCATGCTGGACCTGATCCAGGAGGGCAACACCGGTCTGGTCCGCGCGGTCGAGAAGTTCGACTACGAGCGCGGCTACAAGTTCTCCACCTACGCCACCTGGTGGATCCGGCAGGCGATCAGTCGGGCCATCGCGCAGCAGGAACGCACCGTCCGGCTGCCCGTGCACCTGGTCGAGGACGTCAACCGGATGCGCAACGTGGCCCGGCAGCTCACCCGTGAGCTGGGTGGCGACCCGGAGCCGGAACAGATCGCCGCCGCCCTCGGCGTCACCGTCGAGCGGGTCAACGAGCTGGTCCGCTGGTCGCAGGACACGGTGTCGCTGGACACCCCGGTCGGCGACGACGGCGACACCAACCTCGGTGACCTGGTCGCCGACAGCGACGCCCCGTCCCCGGAGGACATCGTCCTCACCGGGCTGGAGCGGCAGCGCATCGAGGGCCTGCTCAACCACCTCGACGACCGGTCCGCCGGCATCATGCGGGCCCGGTACGGCCTGGAGGACGGGCGGGAGCACTCGCTGACCGAGGTCGCGTCCCGGTTCTCGCTGTCCCGGGAGCGGATCCGGCAGCTGGAGATCCAGGCGCTCGGCCGGCTGCGTGAGCTGGCCCGCGCGGAGGGCCTCCAGGCGGCCTGAGCTGGTGGTCCCGCAGGCGGCCTGAGCTGGTAGTAATGACGGCGAACGGCCGGCGTCCGATAGGGGGACGCCGGCCGTTCGCCGTTGTCGTTGCGGTCAGCGGACCCGGCCGTAGCCGGCGATGCTCATCATGTTCATCTTCCGCTTGAGCACGTTGCGCCCGGCGCTCGGCGCGTCGATCACCTGACCGCCGCCGACGTAGAGCGCGACGTGTCCCAGCCCCGAATAGAAGACCAGGTCGCCGGGGCGCAGCTCGCTACGGCTGACCCGGGAGGTGGCGTTCCACTGCATCGCCGCGTTGTGCGGCAGCCGCTTGCCGGCGGACCGCCAGGCGGCGAGCGTCAGGCCGGAGCAGTCGTAGCCGCCGGGCCCCTCGGCCCCCCAGACGTACGGCTTGCCGATCGCGCCGTAGGCGTACCGGACGGCGGCCCCGGCGCTGCCGGAGACGGCCGGCGCGTCGGGGGTGTCGGGTGGTGCGGCACTCTTCGGCTTCTTCACCGGCGCCTCGGTCGCCCGACCGTACGCCGCCCGCCGCATCTCGTAGAGCTCCGCCAGATCCTGCTCGATCCGCTTCTTCGTCTTGGTCAGCGCCCGGGACTGGGCGGCCTGCCTGGCGAGCGTGGCGTCGAGCTTGGTCTTCTGGTCCAGCAGCGCCCGCTGGTCGGCGGTGTACCCGTCGATCTGCTGTTGCCGGTGCCGGGTGAGCTGGTCGAGGGTGCCCAGCCGGTCGACCAGCGAGCCGCCGGCCGGGTCGAGGATCGCCTCGGCCGTCCGTAGCCCACCGGTCTTGTACGCGGTGGCCGCGATCTCGCCCACCGCCGCCCGGCTCTGGGCGGCCTGGACCTCCAGCGGGCCGATCCTGGCGTGCAGGCCGGCCGCGGTGGTCTGGTTCGTCTTGATCTCCTCGTTGAGCTTGTTGTACGACTCGACGATCCGTTCCAGCTCGGCCGAGGAGCGCTCGATCCGGGCGGTGAGGTCGGCGACCGAGGGCTCGGCCCGGACCGGCGCCGACGGGGCGATCAACGCGGCCGACAGGCCGGCGACCGCCAGGGTGCGCAGCAGCATCCGTAAGGACGACAAGAGCGGAAGACTCCTCTCCCACCGGTCACCGGAGGATGCTGAGCCCCCGGCGACACCGGCCCGGGCCCGTCCGGATGGACGGCCGTGTACCGAGCCGGCCCGATCAACCTAACCTGTGGCGGGAGTGACGCGCAGACAAAGCAGCGGCGAATGTTGGCCGAGCGCTCCGGCGGGTCGTTGTGGCAGGTGGCACCCGTGATGCGGGGCGGACGGCCGGCGACCGGGTTCCGCGCGGTAGGCGAGGAAGGTCTGATTCGTCGTTCCAGGCGGATACCGGCAGGGATCGCGCGGTATTAGCCGGATAAAACCGGAATGGTGGTCAGATGCCGGCGATGCTGGGACGTCGCGCTCGCCGGATGTGTCGGAAATCGGAGAGCGGCCCGGGCGGGTCGGCACCAGAATGGAGCCCCGGCCGGGAATCCCGCCGTACGCAGGTGGCGTGGCGGTGGGCGACCGGTTCCGTCCGCCCCCGGGAGGACGCCGTGCAGGCAGACCGCGCCAGCACCCGACCGCCACACTGGTCCCGACCGACCACCCTGCTCTACGCCCGGCCCGGCATCGTGGTGACCACCGAACGGTTCACCGCCGGCCGCAGCAGCTACGCCGTCGCCGACCTCACCCACCTGCGTACCGGCCGTGGGCCGCACGACCGGCTCGCCGCCCGGGTCGTCACCTGCGCCGCCGTCGGGGCGGGCAGCGTCGGCGTCCTGCTCGGCTTCACCGGAGGGCTGGAACGGCTCACCGCCGGGGCGTACCTGGCGCTGGGCCTGGTGTGCCTGCTGCCCGTGCTGCTGGTGCTGCTCGGCGACCGCTGGCGGCCACCGGCCCACGAGCTGCACGGCCACTGCCACGGCACCGAGCTGCTGCTGTTCAGCAGCGACGACCGGGAGCAGTTCGAGCAGGTGGTCGACGCCCTGCACCAGGCCCGCGAGCAGCACCGCTACCCCGACGCCGACGACCCGTCACCCACCGCCGCCTACTGGCGACCGGAGCGCTGAGCCCGGCCGCGCGCCAGCCCCGGCCGTCAGCGACCGACCGGCTCCGGGGTACGGGTCGGCGCGGTAGCCGCCAGCTCGCGGGTCACCTTGCGCTCCGCGACGAACGACACGAACGGCACCGTGCCGGCGAGCATCACCAGCAGCATCCGCTTGAGCGGCCAGTCCACCCGCCGGCCCAGGTCGAAGGTGGCGGCCAGGTAGAGCAGGTAGAGCCAGCCGTGCGCGGTGCCGACGACGGCCACCACGATCGGCTCGTCGAACACGTACTTCAGTGGCATGCCGATCAGCACCAGCACGGCCAGCGCCACGCCCACGATCCAGGCGATCACGCGGTACCGGGTAAGGGCTCCGCCCACCGTCGTCCGTCCTTCCGACCGGCCTCAGCCGGGATAGTCGCCGGGCCTCGCGCCCGGATTGGCATTCAACCAGGTCAGGTAGCGGTTGTACGCGGCCAGGTCGGCGTCGTCCGCGCCGTCGACAGGTGTCGCCGGCACCCGGGCGACCCGCACCGGACGTCGTACCGCCGGGGTGCCCGGCCCGGGGGCGGCCGGCTCGGCCGGGGCCGCCCCGGCCGGTGGGGGCGCTGCGGCGGGGGCGCGCAGCGCGTGCCGGACCTCCCGCCACCAGACGAAGACCACGAAACCGGCGAAGATCGGCCACTCCACCGCGTACGCCCAGCTCAGGGTGTTACCGGAAGCGGCCCGGCTGATCTGCCACCAACCCAGCGCCAGGAATCCCGTGACCAGGACGACCAGGGCCACGTGGCGGACGATCCACGCCGGTGTCCAGAGCCGCTTCATGCCGTCGAGGGTACCGGGAGCGCCCGGCGACTCCGACACGATGTCGTAGTCGCCGCGCCGCCGGTCGGTGGAGCGCTGGTTTGGTGCCAGCGCGGCTGGGCAACCGTCTAGACAGCCAGCCCAGTCGAACCCGAGGGGGCGACATGACCGAATCAGTACACCGCTCCGGCGACGCCAGCGCCGAGCAGCGGATGCCGGAGTGGGACGGCGACCACGTCCACCGGACCGCCACCGTGGTCACCGAGACCGACGGCGAGCTGCTCGGGGTGGACCCGGCAGACCTCGACGACGACGACCTGATCCGCGAGTTGCAGAGCCTGCACCGCACCCGGCTCGACACGCTGCGGCACGCCGCCGACTCGGCGCTCGCCAACCACCTGCGCCGCACCGCCGAACTGGAGACCGAGTACCTGGCCCGGCACCCCGGCCGCGAGGTGGACCCGCACCGGCTCCGGGACGCCTGATGGGCACGCACGCCGAGCGTGGCATGTCCGCGCCGCCGGAGGTGGTGTTCAGTACCGCCACCGACCCCGAACGGATCGACGCCTGGCTGCCCGGGGCGCTGCGGGCCGACGGCCCGGCCCCGAGCAGCCGCTCCGACGACGAGTTGCGGGCCCGCTGGGACGGCCCGGACGGCGCGGCCGAACTGCGGGTCGCCCCGGCCGACTCCGGCGGGGCCCGGGTCCGGCTGGACCTGCCCGCCGGCGCGGACGCCGGGCTCGCCGACGAATCGCTCGTCAACCTCGAACGTGAGGTCGCCGAGAACCTGACCGCAGGTTGACCCCACCCGCCCACCCCGACGAGACCGCTGCGCCGCACCCGACGGTGCGACGACGAACGAGGAGACCCGGTGACCGACGGTGGTCTGAAGCAGAAGGTGGCGCGGCTGCGCCAGGCGTACGCGCCGCACGAGCACCGGCCGCTGGGCGGCTACCTGGCGGCGATGGGCACGTACGCCGGGGTGACCGCCTCCATCGCGGCGCTGGTGAAGGCCACCGGCCGGCCGGTGCCCGAACGGCCCTCCCCGGGTGACGTGGTGCTGCTCGCCGTCGCCACCCACAAGCTGAGCCGGCTGCTGTCCAAGGACGCGGTGACCAGCCCGCTGCGGGCCCCGTTCACCCGCTACGACCGTCCGATCGGCAGCGGCGAGGTGATGGAACAGGTCCGGGACCAGGGCAGCTCCACCCGGCACGCGATCGGTGAGCTGCTCAGCTGCCCGTTCTGCCTGGCCGTCTGGGTGGCCACCGGGCTCACCGGCGGCCTGGTGCTGGCCCCCCGGCTGACCCGGCTGGTGGCGACCGCGCTGACCGCCGTCGCCGCGTCCGACTTCCTCCAGATGGGGTACGCGGTGGCGCAGCAGGCCGCCGAGGGCGGGCGGCACGACGAACGGTGACCAGGCGGAAGGGGCCGGCGGATCGTGTCCGCCGGCCCCTTTCCGTCACCCGTCGACGCCCGCTCAGGTGGGGGTGGTGCCGTGGTCCTCGCCCGCCCAGCCGCGCGACGCCTCCGGCTCCCGCTCGTCGGCGTCCGCGCCGGTGATCACGTCGCGGTCGACCGCGGTCCTGTCGTGCTCGTTGGCGAAGTCCGGTTCGGGCAGGGTGTCCCGCCCCTCGGGGGGTTGGCCGAGGGCGGGCATCCGTTCGTGGCGTTCGGTCTGGTCGGACATCTCGATCTCCTCTCGCCGGCGTCGCCGGTCAGCCCGCCGACCCGCCCAGCAGGTCGGCCACCTCGTCCACCGCGTACTCCCCCTCGGGGAGCGCGGCGACCCGGGTGAGCAGCTCCGCCGGCAGGTCCGCGCTGACCGCCGAGCGGTAGATGTCGGCCTGGCTGAGCCGTTCCTGGCCGTGGTAGATCTCGTCCAGCAGCTCGTCGAGCTGCCGGAGGTCCGGCTGGGCGGTCCCGGGCAGGTCGTCGGGCGCGGCTACGTCGTCGGTCACCCCGCCCTGCTACCCGGGGTCGAAACGGTCAAACCCGTCAGGCCGGGGTGGGCAGGGTGGCCCGGCGGGCCCGCACCGCGACGGCGAGCTGCTCCAGCACCTCGGCCGTGGTGTCCCAGCCGATGCAGGCGTCGGTGACCGACCGGCCGTAGGTCAGCTCCCGGGTCGGGTCCAGGTCCTGCCGGCCCTCCAGCAGGAAACTCTCCAGCATGATGCCGACGATCCCGCGCTGCCCGGCGGCGAGCTGGGCGGCCACGTCGGCGGCCACCTTCGGCTGGTTGCGGTGGTCCTTGCCGCTGTTGGCGTGGCTGGCGTCGACCACCAGCCGCTCCGGCAGCCCGGCCGCCCGGAGCAGGTCCAGCGCCCCGGCCACCGAGGCGGCGTCGTAGTTGGGCCGGCCCCCGCCGCCGCGCAGCACCAGGTGCCCGTCGGCGTTGCCCCGGGTGTGCATGATCGCCGGGGTGCCGGAGACGTCGATGCCGGGGAAGACGTGCGGCACCTCGGCGGCCCGGATCGCGTCCACCGCGGT
The DNA here is from genome assembly GCF_015354745.1 of Micromonospora sp. S-DT3-3-22. Classification (NCBI taxonomy): domain Bacteria; kingdom Bacillati; phylum Actinomycetota; class Actinomycetes; order Micromonosporales; family Micromonosporaceae; genus Micromonospora; species Micromonospora sp. S-DT3-3-22. The sequence continues at coordinate 38,443 of NZ_JACGMO010000019.1, read as the reverse complement.
GCCGATGCTGCCGTCCGGGCGGTTCTTCATGCCGATCGGCATGGACAGGCCGGAGGCGAGCTGCCGGTGCACCTGGCTCTCCACCGTCCGGGCGCCGATCGCGCCCCAGGCCACGGTGTCGGCGATGTACTGCGGGGTGATCGGGTCGAGGAACTCGCAGCCCACCGGGAGCCCCAACCGGATCACGTCCCGCAGCAGCGCCCGCGCGGTGCGCAGGCCGGTGTTCACGTCGCCGGAACCGTCCAGCGCCGGATCGTTGATCAGGCCCTTCCAGCCGACCGTGGAACGCGGCTTCTCGAAGTAGACCCGCATCACCACCAGCAGGTCGTCGGCGTGCCGGTCGGCGGCCTCACGCAGCAGGTGCGCGTACTCCAGCGCCGCCGCCGGGTCGTGCACCGAGCACGGGCCGACCACCACCAGCAGGCGGTCGTCGGCGCGGTCGAGCACCCGGCCGACGTCGCGCCGGCCGGCCAGCACGGCCGAGGCCAGCGGCGGGTCCAGGGGCAGCTCGTGCAGGAGCAGGGCGGGGGTGGTCAGCGGCACGACACGGTCGATCCGTTGGTCGATGACCGCGCCGTTGTCCGGGGTGGGCCCGTTGTCCGGGGTCGTCACGGTGGGAATCCTTCCGCCGACCGTGCCCGGGGCCGGTGCCCGGGTCGAGCCGGCTGCTCGTAAACAGAAGGGCAGGAAGCTCGAAGGCTCCTGCCCGGCCGGCTCGAAACGCGGTGACGTCAGCTCATGGTGAGGTCACCGGCTCCGCAGCCGGCTGCCTAAACCATGGATACGTACGTGTCACGCCGGCAAGCGTACCCGAGGCGGAGGCAAGGACTCATCCGCCCGTCGGCCAACCCTCGCCTGACGTTCACCTCCGTCACTGCCACCGTCGGTAACTTCGGCCGCACCGCTCGCATCCCCGGAGGTTTCCGATGGACCGTCGAACCGTCCTGCGCGCCACCGTCGCCGGTGGGGCCGCCGCCTTCGCCGGCAGCCTCTGGTCCGGTGCCGCGTCGGCCGCACCGGCCCAACCCGGCACCGGTCCCTACGGGCCGCCCGGCAGCGCCGACGGCAACGGCATCCAGCTCCCCGCCGGCTTCACCAGCCGGGTGGTCGCCCGCTCCCGGCAGACGGTGCCCGGCACCTCGTACACCTGGCACGCCGCACCCGACGGCGGGGCCTGCTTCGCCGCCGGCACCGGCTGGATCTACGTCTCCAACTCCGAGATCACCCCCAGCGGCGGCGCGTCGGCGGTGCGGTTCGCCGCCGACGGCACGGTCACCTCGGCGTACCGCATCCTGTCCGGGACCAACCAGAACTGCGCCGGTGGCGCGACGCCGTGGGGCACCTGGCTGTCCTGCGAGGAGATCAGCCGGGGCTTCGTCTACGAGACCTACCCGCAGGGCGGCACCGCCGCGGTGCAGCGCCCGGCGCTGGGCCGGTTCAAGCACGAGGCGGCGGCGGCCGACCCGACCCGCCAGGTGATCTACCTGACCGAGGACGAGACCGACGGCTGCTTCTACCGGTTCCGCCCCACCGTCTGGGGCGACCTGTCCGCCGGCACCCTGGAGGTGCTGGTCGCCGGCACCGCCACCAGCGGCGCGGTGAGCTGGGCCCGGGTGCCCGACCCGGACGGCTCGCCGACGGCGACCCGTAACCAGGTCGCCGGGGCGAAGCGGTTCACCGGCGGCGAGGGCTGCTGGTACGCCGACGGCACCTGCTGGTTCACCACCAAGGGCGACAACCGGGTCTGGGCGTACGACGCGGTCGGCCAGCGCATCGACCTGGCGTACGACGACTCGCTGGTGACCGGCGGGACGGCCCCGCTGACCGGGGTGGACAACATCACCGGCACCCGCTCCGGTGACCTCTACGTCGCCGAGGACGGCGGCAACATGGAGATCAACCTGATCACCCCGACCGGGGTGGTGACGCCGTTCCTGCGGATCACCGGGCAGTCCTCGTCGGAGATCACCGGCCCGGCGTTCTCCCCGGACGGCAGCCGGCTCTACTTCTCCTCCCAGCGCGGCACGGCCGGGATCTCCGCCGGTGGGATCACCTACGAGGTGCGCGGCCCGTTCCGCTGACGCCCGGCCGCCCGCCCCGGCGTCGACTCCCCGGCAAGCCCGGGGGACCGGCGTGGCGGAGACGCCGACTGGGTAACGGGATGGGCATGAAAACCCACGAGCAGAGCGACCAGGAACGGGTGGAGTCGCGGGCCCACCTGCTGCCCGAGGAGGCAGCGGTGGGCAGCGACGACCCGCAGGCCCAGGCCGAGGCGATCCTCGCCGAGTCGGATCTCCGGACGGCCGATCCGCAGGCCGCCCCCGGCACGGTGCTGGAGCACCGCACCTCCGCCGAGACAGTCCCCCCGATCGAACCCCCCGACTGAGCCACCCCCACCCCCTCGGCGACCGGCGGGGCGCGCAGACCCGCGCCGCCACGCCGGTCGGCGTGGCGGCCGGACGACGACACGGCGCCATCCCGCCCCGGAGATCGGATAGCGTCGGGTCATGCCCGACAGCGGTTACCCCTGGCCCATCGAGACGACCCGACTGGACAACGGCCTGCGCGTGGTGGTGAGCGAGGACCGCACCGCCCCGGCGGTCGCGGTCAACCTCTGGTACGACGTGGGCTCCCGGCACGAGCCGACGGGACAGACCGGCTTCGCCCACCTCTTCGAGCACCTGATGTTCGAGGGCTCGGTCAACGTCGCCAAGACCGAACACATGAAACTGATCCAGGGCGCCGGTGGCTCGCTCAACGCCACCACCAACCCGGACCGGACCAACTACTTCGAGACCGTCCCGGCCGAACACCTGGAACTGGCCCTGTGGCTGGAGGCCGACCGGATGGGCGGCCTGGTCCCCGCGCTCACCCAGGAGACCCTGGACAACCAGCGGGACGTGGTCAAGAACGAGCGGCGGCAACGCTACGAGAACGTCCCGTACGGCGACGCCTGGCTGCGGCTGCTCCCGCTGCTCTACCCGCCGGGGCACCCCTACCACCACGCGACGATCGGGTCGATGGCCGACCTGAACGCCGCCGACCTGGCCACCTTCCAGGCGTTCCACCAGACCTACTACGCGCCCGACAACGCCGTGCTGACCGTGGTCGGCGACGCCCCCGCCGCCGAGGTGTTCACGCTGGCGCAGCGGTACTTCGGGGCGATCCCGGCGCGCGGTGACATCCCCGCCGCGCCGGACGGGCACACCGTCGCCGGCACCGGCCGACCCGCCGTCGAGACGGTCACCGCCGACGTGCCGGCCGCCCGGGTCTACGTCGCGCACCGCACCCACCCGTTCGGCAGCACCGGCTACGACGTGGCCACGGTGGCCGCCACCGTGCTCGGCAGCGGCCGGGGCAGCCGGCTCTACCAGCGGCTCGCCGACGGCGAACGGCTCGCCCAACCGGACCTGGTCGGGGCGTACGGGGTGGACCTGGCGCACGCCCCGGCACCGGTGATCGCCACCGCCACCGCCCGCCCCGGGGTGAGCGCCGAACAGCTCGCCGCCGGGGTCGCCGAGGTGGTCGACGAACTCGCCACCGTGCCGGTCACCGCCACCGAGCTGGACCGGGCCAAGGCGCTGCTCAGCACCGCCTGGTGGCGGCAGATGTCCACGGTGGACGGCCGGGCCGACGCGCTCGGCAGGTACGCCACCCAGTTCGGCGACCCGGCGAGGACCGCCGACCGGCTGCCCGGCTGGCTGTCGGTGACCGCCGGGCAGATCGCCGAGCTGGCCGCCGACGTGCTCACCCCGGCCGACCGGGTGACCCTGACCTACCTGCCGGAGGAGACCCGATGACACTGATCACCACCCGGCCGGGTCCGGGCACCGCCCGCCCGTACCGGTTCCCGACGGTGGTCCGGCGGGACGTCGCCGGTGGCCGGGTCGTCGCCGCGCACCTGCCCGGCCAGACCCTCGCCGTCGCGCTGCTGCTGCTCGACGCGGGTGCCGGCCGGGAACCGGTCGGCAAGGAGGGCCTCGGCGCGGTGCTGGCCAAGGCGCTGGAGGAGGGCACCGCGCAGCGGGACGCCACCGGGTTCGCGCTGGCCGTCGAGGGCCTCGGCACCGAACTCGCCACCGGGCTGGACTGGGACAGCTTCCAGGTCAGCGTCCAGGTGCCGGTTGACCGGCTCGGCGCGGCGGTGGAGCTGCTCGCCGAGGCGGTGCGGACGCCCCGGCTCGACCCCGACGACGTGCGCCGGGTCCGCGACGACGAGGCGACCGCGCTGCGGATGGACTGGGCCAACCCCGGCCCCCGGGCCGACGCGGTGCTCCGCGCCGACCTGTTCGGCGCGGACAACCGGTGGGGCCGCCCGCTCTACGGCGACCCCGGCTCGGTGGCCGGGCTGGACGTGGAGGACGTCACCGTCTTCCACTCCGAGTGGTTCCTGCGCCCCGGCACCCTGATCGTCGCCGGTGACCTGGACCGCCTCGACCTCGACGCGCTGGGCGTGGCGGCGTTCGCCGGCACCGGCGGCGGCCCCGCCGAACTGGGCGGCCCGATCGACGTGCCGCTGCCCGCCGGCCGGCGGATCATCCTGGTGGACCGGCCCGGCTCGGTGCAGTCCACGCTGCGGCTGGGCCACCCCGCGCCGCACCGCGCCCACCCCGACCACGTGCCGATGACGCTCGCCGGCACCGTGCTGGGCGGGGCGTTCACCTCCCGGCTCAACCACCTGATCCGCGAGGTACGCGGCTACACGTACGGCATCCGGGGCGACTTCGCCTCGTCCCGCCGGTTCGGCCGGTTCGCGGTCAGCTCCGGGGTGCAGACGGCGGTGACCGCGCCGGCCCTGGTCGAGGCGGTCGGGGAGATCAGCCGTACCCGGGCCGGCGGGGTGACCGAGGACGAGCTGGCGGTGGCCCGGTCCTGGCGGGCCGGGCAGCTCTCGGTCGAGTTGCAGAGCCCCCGGGCGATCGCCTCCGCGTTGACCACCCTGGTCGTGCACGACCTGCCCGACGACTACCACGCCCGACTGCGGGAAGCGCTGCTCGCCGCCGACGTGGCGCAGGTTTCGGCAGCCGCTGCCACCCACCTGCACCCGGAGGCGCTGACCCTGGTCATCGAGGGCGACGCGGCGGCGATCCGGGACGAGCTGGTCGCCTCCGGGCTCGGCGAGGTGACCGACCACGTCGGCTGACCGGCGTCGGCGCGACCGGGGCGGTGTGATTCCGGTCGCGCCGCCCCGGGGGCGCCGGGCCGGGCCGGCGGTGCGGATGCTGCGGCCGGACGGCCCGGCCACGGCCGATCTTCCGGGGCTTCGGGGCGTACCGTCGGGTGGTTTCCGGCACGGCGAGCGGCGTGGGCGGTGACCGGCCGGGCGGGCGGCGACCCGGGCGGTGGGAAAGGCTTCCCGGTGTGGGCCTGCGGCTGGGTAGCCTCGCGGGCATGAGGATCGGCATTGTGGGAGCCACCGGCCAGGTCGGTGGGGTCATGCGGCAGGTGCTGGCGGAACGCGAGTTCCCGGCGGAGCAGGTGCGGTTGTTCGCCTCGGCCCGGTCGGCCGGGCGCACCCTGCCCTGGCGGGACGGCGAGGTCACCGTGGAGGACGCGGCCACGGCCGACTACTCCGGGCTGGACATCGTGCTGTTCTCCGCCGGCAAGGGCACCGCGAAGGAACTGGCCCCCCGGGTCGCCGCGACCGGCGCGGTGGTGATCGACAACTCGTCGGCGTTCCGCACCGACCCGCAGGTGCCGCTGGTCGTCGCCGAGGTCAACCCGCACGCGCTCGCCGACCGGCCGAAGGGCATCGTCGCCAACCCGAACTGCACCACGATGGCCGCGATGCCGGTGCTGCGCCCGCTGCACGACGAGGCCGGCCTGGTCAGCCTGGTCGTCGCCACCTACCAGGCGGTCTCCGGGGCCGGCCTGGCCGGTGTCGCCGAGCTGGACGAGCAGGTCCGCAAGGTCGTCGAGGGGGCCACCGCGCTGACCCACGACGGGTCGGCCGTCGAGTTCCCCGCGCCGCGCTCGTTCGCCCGGCCGATCGCCTTCAACGTGCTCCCGCTGGCCGGTTCGATCGTCGACGACGGTTCGTTCGAGACCGACGAGGAGCAGAAGCTGCGCAACGAGAGCCGCAAGATCCTGGAGATCCCCGAGCTGAAGGTTTCCGGCACCTGCGTCCGGGTGCCCGTGTTCACCGGCCACTCGTTGCAGATCAACGCCCGGTTCGCCCGGCCGATCACCCCGCAGCGGGCCCGGGAACTGCTCGACGGTGCGCCGGGGGTGGCACTGTCGGACGTCCCGACGCCGTTGCAGGCGGCCGGCCAGGACCCGACGTACGTCGGCCGGCTGCGCGCCGACGAGACCGTCGAGCACGGCCTCGCGCTGTTCTGCGCCAACGACAACCTGCGTAAGGGTGCCGCGCTGAACGCCGTGCAGCTCGCCGAGCTGGTCGCCGCCGAGCTGCGCTGAGGGGCGTGTTACCTGCTCGGGGCCGGCGGGTAGACCGCCGTGCCGACACCGAGAGGGGAGCACCATGACAACGGTCGGAGAGTTCATGACGACCCGGTTGGTGACGATGGACGGCAACGACACCCTCGCCGCCGCCGCGCAGGAGATGCGGGACAGCGCCATCGGCGACGTGGTGGTGACCAATGGTGACGACGTGGTGGGGATCGTGACGGACCGGGACATCACCGTCCGGGGGGTGGCCGAGGATCTCGACCCGAACCGCACCCGGCTACGGGAGATCACCAGCCGGGACGTGATCACGGTCAGCCAGTACGACGACGCGGTCGCCGCCGCGGACCTGATGCGCACCTACGCCGTACGCCGGCTGCCGGTGGTCGACGACGGCCGGCTGGTGGGCCTGGTGTCGATGGGTGACCTCGCGGTGGAACGGGAACCCCAGTCGGTGCTCGCCGACATCAGCGCCGACGACCCCAACAACTGACGTCCGCCCCGTCCGACGCCGGCCTCCGGGACCTCCCGGGGGCCGGCGTCGTCGTGTGCGCCGGTCGTGCTCACCCGATCCGGGCGAGGTTGACACCGGGCGGTGCGGGGACCCCGTGCGGGTACCGGCAGGTCGATGCGACGACGGGGGAGAGGGCCCGATGGTGGACGCGACCACGAGGTTCTTCGAGAGCCTGAACCGGCGGGATCACGAGCCGCTGCTGAACAAGGCGGCCGGGACGCTGCGCTTCGATCTGCACGAGGGGGCGCAGACCACCCACTGGCTGCTCCGGGTGGACCGGGGGAAGCTCACGGTCAGCCAGGAGGACCGGGAGGCCGACACGGTCATCGGCACCACGCCGGAGCTGTTCGAGGAGATGGCCGCCGGGCGGGAGAACGGCCTGGCGGCGGTGCTGCGCGGCGACATGACGGTCACCGGTGACGCCCGGCTGGTGGTGCAGATCGAACGGATCTTCCCCGGTTCCCCGGACGCGCAGGGGCCGCGCCGGCTCCACCATCGGGAGGTGCGGTGATGGGACAGAGCAACACGATCCGGATCCTGGACGGCAACACGTTCGTCGTCTCGGAGGAGACCGGTGACATCGAGGCGACGCCGACCGAGCCGACCGGCCTGTTCTCCCTGGACATGCGGTTCCTGTCCCGCTGGGTGCTGACCATCAACGGGGAACGGCTCAACGCGCTGTCCTACGACGACCTCCAGTACTACGAGGCACGGTTCTTCCTGGTGCCCGGGATGGCCACCCACTACGTCGACGCCAAGCTGTCGATCATCCGGGAACGGGCTGTCGGCGGCAGCTTCCGCGAGAAGCTGACCATCCTGAACCACGACGAGAAGGCGGTCGACCTGGAGATCCGGATGGACGCCGGGGCCGACTTCGCCGACCTCTTCCAGGTCAAGGACGAGATCCTCAACAAGAAGGGCGAGTTGTACGCCGAGGTCGAATCCGACCGGCTGCGGCTGGGCTACCGGCGGGGCAACTTCGTGCGGGAGACGGTCATCTCGTCGTCCCGGCCGGCCCGCTACGACCGCAACGGGTTCGCGTACTCGGTGCACCTGGAGCCCAACGAGCAGTGGGACGCCGAGATCGACGTGCAGACCTTCGCGGTCGGCCCCGGGGGGCGTGACCTGCGGCTCGGGGTGACGGTACACGGCCACGAACGGCTCGCCCTCCAGCACGACCTCCAGGAGTGGATCGCCAAGGCCCCCAAGGTCAACAGCGAGCACGACCGGGTGGCCGCCACCTACCGGCGCAGCCTGATCGACCTGGCGGCGCTGCGGTTCGCGCCGCTGTCGCTGGGCGGCCAGACCCTGCCCGCCGCCGGCCTGCCCTGGTTCATGACCATGTTCGGCCGGGACAGCATCCTGACCTGCCTCCAGGTGTTGCCGTTCGCCCCCGAGCTGTCCAAGACCACGCTGCGCATCCTGGCGTCGCTTCAGGGCAGCCGGTTCGACGACTTCCGCGACGAGGACCCGGGCCGCATCCTGCACGAGATGCGCTACGGCGAGACGGCCGCCTTCGAGGAGCAGCCGCACTCGCCGTACTACGGTTCGGTGGACGCCACCCCGCTGTTCGTGGTCCTGCTCGACGAGTACGAGCGGTGGAGCGGTGACGTCGCCCTGGTCAAGGAGTTGGAACGGGAGTGCCGGGCGGCGCTGAAGTGGATCGACGAGTACGCCGACCTGGCCGGCAACGGCTACATCTGGTACGAGCGGCGCAACACCGAGACCGGCCTGGAGAACCAGTGCTGGAAGGACTCCTGGGACTCCATCTCGTACGCCGACGGCAGCCTGCCGCCGTTCCCCCGGGCCACCTGCGAGGTGCAGGGGTACGCGTACGACGCCAAGCTGCGGGCGGCCCGGATGGCCCGGGAGTTCTGGGGTGACCCGGCCTTCGCCGACCGGCTGGAGCAGGAGGCCGCGGCCCTGAAGGAGCGCTTCAACCGGGACTGGTGGGTGGCCGACGGGGAGTTCTACGCGCTGGCCCTGGACCCGGACGGCCGGCAGTGCGACGTGCTCAGCTCCAACATCGGGCACCTGCTGTGGAGCGGGATCGTCGACCACGACCGGGCCGAGAAGATCGCCCGGCACATGGTCGGGCCCCGGCTGTTCACCGGGTGGGGCGTGCGGACCCTCGCCGAGGGGGAGGTGCGGTACAACCCGATCGGCTACCACAACGGCACGATCTGGCCGTTCGACAACTCCTTCATCGCCTGGGGCCTGCGGCGGTACGGCTTCGCCGAGGAGGCCGCCATCATCGCCAACGGCATTCTCGACGCGGCCACCTACTTCGACGGGCGGCTGCCCGAGGCGTTCGGCGGTTACCCCCGGGAGCAGACCAAGTTCCCGGTCGAGTACCCGACGGCGTGCAGCCCGCAGGCCTGGTCGACGGGGGCCCCGCTGCTGCTGTTGCGCACCATGCTCGGGCTGGAGCCGCACGAGGGGCACCTGGCGGTGGAGCCGGTGCTGCCGGTGGGGATGGGCCGGATCGAGGTGCTGGACATCCCGGGTCGCTGGGGACGGGTGGACGCCTTCGCCCGGGGCCGGTTCGACCGGCACAAACTGGCCGAGTGAGCGGCGGCGGCACACGCCACGGTGCGTCGGCTCCGCCCTACGGTTCCGTAACCTACGCGGGGTAAAGTAACCGGATGCCGGAACTCGTGTACCCGCCCGTGATTGCCGCTGCCAAGACGCTGTTCCGGGTCCTCGACCTGCGCCTGACCGTGGACGGCAACCAGCACGTCCCGCGTACCGGCGGGGCGGTGCTGGCCAGCAACCACGTGAGCTACCTCGATTTCATCTTCTGCGGGTACGGGGCGCACGCGTCCCGGCGGCTGGTGCGGTTCATGGCCAAGCACGACGTCTTCGCGCACAAGGTGTCCGGCCCGCTGATGCGCGGCATGAAGCACATCCCGGTGAACCGCGCGGCGGGGGTCGGCTCGTACAACACGGCGGTGGACGCGTTGCGGCGCGGCGAGGTGGTGGGCGTCTTCCCCGAGGCGACGATCAGTCGCTCGTTCACGGTGAAGGAGTTGAAGAGCGGGGCGGCCCGGATGGCGCAGGCAGCGGAGGTGCCGCTGGTGCCGGTGGCGCTGTGGGGGACCCAGCGGCTCTGGACCAAGGGTCGGCCGAAGACGCTGACCCGGCGGCACACCCCGATCACCATCCTGCTGGGCGAGCCGATGGACCCGGGCGCGTACCCGGACGCCAACACGATGACGGCGGAGCTGAAGACCCGGCTGACCGCGCTGGTCGACCGGGCCCAGCAGGAGTACCCCGACAAGCCGGCCGGCCCGGACGACTCCTGGTGGCAGCCGGCGCACCTGGGCGGCACCGCGCCCACCCCCCAGGAGGCCGCCGAACTGGACCGCCGCCCCCGCCGCTCCACCGCATCCTGACCGCCGGTCCCCTTCCCTCGTGACTCCTATTCGCTGCCGCTGCCGCTGCCGCTGCCGCTGCCGCTGCCGCTGCCGCTGCCGGGGGCGGGGGCGGTGCGGACTTTTCGGGTGGACGGAGGCCGGAAGGTCGGGGGAGAGGGTGGTGGGTTCGCGTCCTTTCGAGCTGACGACGTCAGCGAGTCAGACGTATCCGGTCCGACCGGCCGACCCGATCGGCGTGGCCGGCTGGTCCCGATCCGGCCGGGTTGGTCGACGCGGCCGGCTGGTCTGACTCGGCCGGGTTGGTCCACGCGGCTGGCTGGTCTGGCTCGGTCGGGTCGGTCGACGCGGCTGGCTGGTCTGGCTCGGCCGGGTCGGTCGACGCGGTGGCTCGGCCTCTGTGGTGAAGCCGATTACGCCCCCACCACTGACGACCTGCGATGCAACCGCCGCCCACCGGTCCGGTACCCGGGGGGCGACCACCGTCGGCGATTCGTCAACGTCATCAGGTCGAAAGGACGCTGAGAGGTATACCTACCGGCCGTCCGGCCAGGCCAGGCAGATGGGCCAGACCAGGCCCAGACAGGCCACACCCGGGCCAGGCCACACCCGGGCCAGATCAGCCCAGGTCAGCTCAGCCCAGGTCGGTCAGGGTGGGGTCAGCTGCCGACCGCGTCCTGACCGGCGCGCTCGGGGACCCGGTAGTAGTCGTCGCGGGAGAGGAACTCCACCGGCAGCGACCCCGGCAGGGTCACCCGCGCCTCACCGGTCAGCGGCGGGGCGGTCGCCCGGCGGATGAGCACGTCCCGCTCCGGCGGTGCCAGTTCCACCAGTTCGGGGTGGGTGACCCGGAAGCAGGCCACCGTCCGGCGGATCAGCCGGGCCAGCTCGGTCACCGGGCCCACCGCGCCGCCCAGCGCCAGGGCCGGCTGCTGGATCGTCCGCAGCGCGTCGCAGACCACCAGCAGTTCCGCCTCGGCGGTGCCCTGTGCGGTGGGCCGGCCGGTGGTACGCAGCTCCAACCGGGACGGCCACTGCCAGCGGACCTGCCCGCTGACCAGGCGCGGCAGCCGGACGTTGCGGCGGTGCCGGACCCCCGTCGCGTCGATCTTCCCGGCGACCAGGGCCAGGTCACCGGCGAGGCAGACGTAGGCGAGTCGGCGGTCGGTGACGGTGATCGAGGCGGGGGCGGGGAGCACCCAGTGCCGCCGGGCGCCGGTCGGGCTGATCAGGCAGCCGGCCACCGACGTCGGGTACCGGCCGAGCACCCGTTCGCCGGGTTCCGGGACGAGTTCGTAACGCCGGTCGAGCACGGGAGCGGAATCGTCCTCCGGCGCATCGAACCGGTGCGGTGCGATGAAGAACGGGGACATGTTCTCGCGCATCGTCACGACCTCCCCCGCGCAGTGGTCTTCTGGCGTCCAGCCTCGCCGAGTCGTGACGGGCTGTCATGACACCCGTTAGGGGGTCGGCCGGTCGTACGACGCCTGTGACCGGTAGATGCCGATCTCCTCCGGCCGGATGAGACCGTCCTCGATCGCCCGGGCCAGTAACGCCGCCTTCGTGGCGGCCGGTCTACCCGCCCGGGTGTACTTGATCCGGGCCCGGTCCACATATTGTTTGACGGTGTGCTCGCTGATCTGCATCCGGCGGGCCACCGACGCCTTCGACATCGACTGGAACCACAGCAGCAGCGCTTCCCGCTCCTTGTCCGACAGGGCCGGACGGTCCGGGCGCGGATCGCCCACCATCGCCCCGGCCAGGGCCGGCGGCACGTAGGGGCGGTCGCTGGCGGCGGCCAGCACCGTGGCCACGCAGTGTTCCCGCCCCTCGTGCTTGGCCAGGAACGCGGTCGCCCCGGCGTCGAGCGCGGCGAGCATGGTCGCCGGGTCGGTGTGCTCGGAGTAGACCACCACCCGCCGACCGTCGGCGCTCAGCTCGGCCAGCTTGTCCAGCACCATCCGCCCGCGCAGCCGCAGATCCAGCAGGATCACGTCGGCCTCCGGGGCGGTCCGCAGCACCAGATCCGGGTCGTCGCCGGTGGCGAGCACCCGCAGCCGGGGCTCGGTGGACAGCCAGGCCCGCACACCGTCGATCACCACCGGATGGTCGTCGACGATCGACACACCGACCGGGCGCTCCCCGCTCATGGCCTGCGCCATCGGGTCTGCGTCCACCTGATCTCCCCGTCCCGCTCATGTACGTGTTCCACCTGGTCGTCGTCGCCGGCCCGGGTGGTCGGCGGATCGGCCGCCCCCGGGCCCTGTCCGTCCGGGGTGACCAGACTGACCGCCACCTCGTCGGGGCCGGCCACCACGGTCAGCCGGGCCCAACCGGTGGCATCGGCCAGGGCGGCGGCCAGCGGGTCGGCCAGCCGTCGACGGACCTCCACCGGCAGGGGCGGTGGCGTGCCGATGGCGATCAGCTCGATCGGCAGCCCGTTGCGTTCGGCCAGGTCGGCGGCGGCCCGCAACTCGTGCAGCAGCGGGTCCGGCACGTCGTCGGACTCGGCGATCAGGCGACGCAGCCGGGTCGCGGCGAGCACGCACCGCCGTTGCACGAACGGGTCGCCCGGGTCGGCGCGACCGTCGGCCAGTTCCGCCAGCACCTGCTCGGCGGCCCCGCCGACCAGCGCGAGCCGGGCCCGCCGGTCCGCCCAGGCCCGTTCGGCGGCGTCCCGTTCGGCGCGGACGGCGAGGGTCGCGGTGGCGGTGTCGGCGCGTTCCCGGGCGAGGGTGGCGATCACCGCCGCACCGGTGAAGACCGCCACCGGCAGCGACGAGGTGCCGTAGACGTACATCGCGTAGCGGGTCAGGTCGGCGGGGGCGGTCGCCCCGTCACCGACCAGCGCGGCGAGCGCGATCACCGCGTGCCCGGCCAGCAGGACGATCATCCAGCGGATCCGGCGACCCCACAGCACCACCACGAGGAACCAGGCCAGCCCCGTCCACGCCCAGTTCGCGGCGGCGAAGAGCTGCTCCCGGCCGGCCGCCGCGAAGACCGCCGCGTCGACCGTCAGCAGGGCCGCCGCCAGCGGCAGCGCCGGTGGCAGCAGGCCGTGCAGCAACCGGTGCGCGGCGTACCCGCCGATGGCGCAGGCGGCCAGCCAGCCCGCCGCGACCACCGTGGGGGCGGCCAGCGTGGGCCAGGCGCCGAGCAGCGCCGGCAGCCCGATCGCGAAGTGCCACACCAGGGCGATGGCCACCGCCGCGATCCGGGCCCCCCGGTCCGAGGCCCGGCCCACGTCCACCGCCGGGCTGTCGGGCACCGCCACGGCGTCGGACCCCGCCGGGCCCGTCGGCCGCACTGTCGGCGGGGGTACGCGGGCCGGCGCGGTCGCGCTCAGCTCAGTCGACATGCGGCCACTCCAGCCTGATCCGGGTGCCCACGCCAGGGGCGGAAGTCACCACCGCCCGGCCACCGACCTCGGCCATCCTGCCCCGGATCGACTCGCGTACCCCGTACCGGTGCAGGGGGACGGTGGCCGGGTCGAAACCGGGACCGTCGTCGACCACCTCGACCCCGATGCCGCCGTGGTCGCGGCCCAGCCGGACGGTCACGGCGGCGTCCGGCGCGTGCCGGGCCACGTTGGCCAGGGCGGCGGCGGTGGCGTCGACCAGGGCGGCGGTCACCCCCGCCGGTGCCGCGCAGGGCGGCAGCGTGGCCGTCACCCGTAACTGCGGGTGGGTGGCGAGCAGCGCGCGCAGGCCGGCGTCGACGTCGCCCGGGCCGGCGTCGCCCGGTTCGCCCGCCGGGGCGGACCGGGCGTGCGCGAGGCGGACCAGGGTACGCAGGTCGGCGGCGGCCCGGTCACGTAACGCCGCCGAGCCGGCCGGCAGGGCGCCCAGCCCGACCATGGTGAGCGTGGCCAGGACGGTGTCGTGCAGGTCCCGGTTCTGCCGCCGTTCCACCTCGCGGGCCGTCCGGGCCAGCACCACGTCCCGGCGCAGGCGCTGGAAGTCGGCGAAGGCGGTGTCGGCCCGGCCGATCCAGCGACGCATCACCGCCGCCATCATCGCCGCGCAGGCCGTCTGCATGAGCAGGGTCGCCGCGTGCGCACCGGCCTCGACGGTGTTGCCGGCGGCCGAGGTGCCGGCCGCGTAGCCGGCGGTGACCAGCAGGCCCGCCGGCACCGACCAGCGGGCCGGCGCGGTGGCCTGCGCGTTGATCACGGTGGTGCTGGCCAACACGGCGAGCCAGCTACCCTCGCCGGGCAGCACCTCCGGGGCGACCAGCAGCGGGGCCAGCAGGCTCGCCGCGACGGTGAACGTGACGTCCCCGGCGACGAGTCCCGGGCCGATGCCGACCCGCAGGGCCCGCGCCGCGTACCACAGTGACCAGCCGGTGAGCGCGGCCACGGCGGCCAGCAGCAGCGGCACCCGCACCGGTGGGGTACGCACCGCGAGCGCGGTCACCGCACCGAACAGCCCGCAGCTCAGCCGCAGCAGCGCCGGCAGGGTGGTGAAGATGAGTTGGAGCGCGCCACCGGCCGGCCGCTCCAGTAACGACGGTGACGAGGTCGGAGCGGGTAGGGCCGACATCGGGGGGAGGGCGTCCTTCGGGCGGTGACCCGTCCGGGTCTGCTCGGCGGTGCATCGAAGCCGGAGAATAGCATGAGCTGCCCTAACTGTTTACCTTTGGTGTGCGGCGTGTCGATCCGCCGTACCCGGGTGCCAGACCACCGGCAGCCGGGCGGCTCACCGGCCGGCCCAGCCGGTCGGGTTGGTGCACGACTCCCGGGAGATGCCGGAGCCGGTCCGGGGCGACTCGCCGAAGCGCTGCCGGTGCAGCCGGGCGAAGAAGTAGCCCATGCCCTGGAGGTAGCCGTCGGGCAACGCCCAGGTCGGGTCGGCCCGGACCGCCTCGTAGAACTCCCGCCCCAGCGCCAGCACGTGACCCCGGCCATAGAGGAAACCGTCGTCGGAACCGTCGATCACCGCGTGCACGTCGGCCCGGTCGATGTCGTACAGCTTGCGCTCGGTGACCCGGTCCAGGTCGGTCAGCTCGGGGCCGGACAGGTCGGCGCAGAGTTGGCCCAACTGGTCGAGGAAGGCGTCCAGCCAGCCGTCGATCGCGTACACGCTGTCGTCGTCGGCGGCCCGGTCGCGGGTGAGCAGCGCCCGGCGCAGCGCGGCCGGCTCGGGGCCGAGCCGCTCCCAGGCGGCCTCCACCAGACCCCAGAACCGGGCCTCCTCCTCGGCCGTGGGCAGGCGGTTCGCGGTTTCCGTGTCACTCATGGGCAGCACGGTAGCGGGCGGCCCCGACGTTCTCCGGGCAACGCCGTGCCGCCGACGTGGGACGTCGGGGCCGCCCACCCGGGCGGGCAGCCCCGGCGGGGTTCAGCGCGGTCCGCGAGGTACCGCGCGGACGAAGGTGGACCAGGCGGCCGGGTGGAACCGTAACGCCGGGCCGGACTGGTCCTTGCTGTCCCGTACGCCGATCGGGCCGGGCAGGTTGTCGGCCACCTCGACGCAGTTGCCGCCGCTCCCGCCGCTGCGGGTGCTCTTGCGCCAGACGGCCCCGGCCAGGTCAGTCATGCTCGCTCCTCGATGATCGCCCGGATGATTTTCTCTGTTGCCGCCTCGTCGGCCGCGAGCGTCTCCAGGTCGGCCCAGACGCGGTCGTAGGCGGCGACCTCCGCCGGCTTGTCCAGATAGAGCGCGCCGGTGATGTTCTCCAGGTAGACGGTAGTCGGCTCCGTCGATGCCCGCCCGAACGCCTGCGGGAAGTCCAGCAGGACGAAGGTGCCCGTCTCGCTGGCCAGCGGCGGGCCGGCGGTGAACGGCAGGACGCGCAGGCTCACGTTGGGCAGGGTGGCCATGTCGAGCAGGTGCCGCAGCTGCCCGGCCATCGCCTGCCGGTCGGGGAGGGTGCGCCGCAGCACCGCCTCGCTCAGCACCACCTTGAGGGTGGGCGCGCTGGGCAGCCGGCGGGTCAGGACGTGCTGGCGCTGCATCCGTACCTCGACGAGCTTTTCGCGCTCCGCCGGGCTCATGGTGGGATTCTTGCGGCGGAACAGTTCTGCCGCGTACTCGCGGGTCTGGAGCAGGCCCGGGATCAGTTCCGCATCGTATTGACGCAGCGTCGACGCCGACGATTCGAGGCCGACGTAGAGCGAGAACCAGGACGGGACCACGTCGCCGTAGGAATGCCACCACCCCTTGGCGCGGGTCTCCCGGGCGAGCCCGGCGACGATGGACGTCATTTCCTCCGGCACCCGGTACATCGCGCACATGGCGCGGGCGTCCACCACCCGCACCGGCACTAGGCCCTTCTCGATGCGCCACACCTTCTGCCGGGAGCAGTCCAGCCCCTCGGCCGCGCTGTCCAGGGAGACCGAGGCATCCTCACGGAGCTGGGTGAGCAGCCGGCCGAGCTGCCGCCGGGGGACGGTGGAACCGCTTGTTTCCTCCGTCATGCAACATCACCGCACCCCTGATGCAACAACAATTGTTTCCCCTCCGCCATTTCTCTCCTCCGTTCCTCGCGCGTCAAATCGACCCGACATTAGGGGGAGGGTGAGGTGTTGCGCAAGGTGTCGGTCGTGTCGCACTGTGTGAATCGCCGGACGGTGATCTGGGCGTGGAGAAAGGCGTCGACAATAGCCCGCTGTCCCGCTCGTTGCGAATAGCGCGCGGGCGGGGCGGCGCTATTTCCGGAAAGGACACCCGATGTGTGCCACCTGCGAGCGCGGAGGCCGGCCCGGGGTGGCGTCGTGACGGCCCGCCGCGAGATGCCGCTGCTGGTCCGGCTGGCGTGGGACTGCCTGGACCGGCACCGGCACCGGCGGTGCGGGAGGTGTGCCGAGGCCGGGTTCTGCCCGGTGGTGGAGGCCGCCCGGCACCGGATCAGGGAGTGGCGCAGGTTCCGGCACGTCTGGGGGCGGCGGTGAGCGCGCCGCTGCCGAAGGCGGGCGACCTGGTGGACGTGGGCCGGGCGGCCAGTGTGCAGTTCGTCAGGCCGATCAGGTGCCGGGTCATCCGGGTGCTCGACTGGATCACCTACGACGGATGGTGCTGGCTCGACGTCTACCAGCTCGACGCCAAGGGGGACGCGGTGGTCCGGCGCTCGATCTTCGTACGGCCGGCGGGGTTGGCGACGGTGCGGCCCGCGCCGGTGCCGCGCGCGCCGGGCCGGGCGGGGGTGACGCCGAACATGCGGCAGGGGCCCCGGCCGGCCGGGGTGCCGCCGGCGGGCGGTGAGCGGGGTGCGGCAGGTGCGTCGCCCGAGCGCCGGCCGGCGGGCGGCGGACGGGACGCGGCCGGTAGGGGGTGACGGGTCAGGGCGTCGTGGTGGCGGCGAAGTAGGGTTCGGCCGCCTCCAGCCGGGGGACCCGGATGCCCAGCCGGCGTGCCTCGGCCAGGGTGTCGCGGCAGACCGCGCGCAGCTCCTCGGGGTTGGCGTGCGCCTGCGTCACCCGGCGCATCGGCGGGAAATGCCCCATCAGCCAGGACATGGCCGGTGCCGCCAGCCAGAGGGGTGCGGTGAAGGGGAGCAGCTCGGCGCGGTGCCGCCGCAGGTCGACGCCGCGCGCCTCGACCAGCGGCAGCAGCTCGCGGGTGGCGAGGATCGCCTCGCGGAGGTCACCGGTGGTCAGGTTGGACAGTGTGCCCCGCCGCAGGCTCTGGGTGTGCAGGCCGGCGTTCTGGGCGAAGTGGACCGACAGCCAGCCACGGAAGTCGGCGTTCTCCCGGACCCGGAACCCGGCCGCCCGGAACACCTGACGCACGGCCCGCTCGCGCTCGGTCGGCGGCCGGTCGAGCGTGCCGAGGAAGACCACGGGCAGCAGGGACGCGCGCAGCACGCCGTCGTCGCCGAAGCCGCCGCCGGCCCCGGGGAAGCCCCAGGCCACCTGGTCGGCGGGCAGGTGCGCGGTCGCGGTCAGCGGCTCCTGCCACAGGTTGTTGAAGACGAGGACCGTGGCCCCGCCCACCCGTGGCCCGAGGAAGGCGGCAGCCTCGGCGAAGCCGTAGTGCTGCACGCTCAGCACGATCAGGTCGAAGTCGTGGTCCGGCTCCAACGATTCGCGGTAGCGCACCGGCCACTTCTCGGCGACCCGCCGGCCCCAGGGCCGCCGCCGGGCGTCGAGCAGGTCGAGGTCGATCGCCTCCCCGTACGCCGCCGCCCGCCCCGGGCGGACGTAGAACTCCACGTGGTGCCCGGCCCGTTCCAGGGCCCACCCGTACGTCGCGCTGATCACGCCCCGGCCGAACATCAAGATCTTCACGCGCACCTCACCAGCTACAATTGGAGACCATCTCCACTTCCAAAATATGGAGACAGTCTCCACTTGTCAACGCGAGGCCCCACATGACCGACGCCAAGCCCCTGCGTGCCGACGCCCGCCGCAACCGCGACGCCCTGCTCGCCAAGGCCCGCGAACTGTTCGCCGAGGGTCGCTACGACCTGCGCTTCGACGACTTCGCCAAGCTGGCCGGCGTCGGCACCGGCACGCTCTACCGCCACTTCCCCACCCGGGAAGCCCTGGCCGAGGCGGTCTACCGGGAAGAACTCGCCGCCATGTGCGACCGGGCCCGCGAGGCGCAGACCACCCTGTCCGCCGACGAGGCGCTGGAGTCCTTCCTGCGCGGATTCGTGGCCCACCTGCACGACCACGAGGGCCTCGCCCGCACCCTGTCCACGCTGATGGCCGCCCGCTCGGGCGCGCTCGCCGAGGGCGCCGAGGCCCTCGGCCGGGCCGTCACCGACCTGCTGGCCGCCGCCGTCCGGGCCGGGAAGATCCGCGACGACGTGGGGGCCGGCGCGGTCATGATGGCCCTCCAGGGCATCTGCGCGGCCTACGGCCACCCGGCCTACCGACCCGACGCGGACGGGGTGATCACCCTCGTCCTCGCCGGCCTACGCCGACCGGCGCGGTGAACGGCCTGCGCCGGTGTGCTGCCCCGTCGGGTGTCGTCGGCCTGTCGTCGGGTGTCGGTCTTGTGTTGTCGGCCGGCCGTCGGGGCTCGGCGGCCTGTCGCCGGGGGAGCGGTGGAGGCGGGGCGTGGTGCGGGCGTCCCTCGTCCGCCCGCACCACGCCGGTGGCTCAGGTGTCGTAGCGGCAGGTGCCGCCGGTGTTCGCCGTGCAGTCGTTGAGCTGGAGGCTGTCCAGGTTGATGGCCTGGTTGCCGGTGGTGGACTGCGCCGGCACGTTCACGGTGAGCCGCACGCTGGCCGCGTTCGCCGGGGCGGTGGCCGTCGTCCGGTACTCCAGCCAGTTGCCGGCGAGCGTGTCGGTCGCTCCGGTGCTGGTCGACAACAGGGTGCCGCCCGAGTTGTACCAGGCGAGCTGGAGTTGGGTGTTCACCGCCGTGCCGCTGCGCAACCGGGTGAACAGCTTGTACGTCCGGCCGGCGGTGACCGTTGCCCGGTTCGTCAGCGAGATCGACGACGTGTTGGACGGCCCGGTGTAGGTGTTGAACTGGACCGACCGGCGGCCGTCGAAGTAGGTGCAGGAGTTCGTCGAGACGCCGCAGGCGGGCGTCACCTGGTGCCAGCCGCCCGACGAGGTGAACGTCGACGTGCTGCTGCTCGGGGTGGCGGCCTCGACCGTGCGCTGTTCGGCGGTGAGCAGGTCGTTGTTCGCGCCGACGTCGCAGCAGACCGGGGCGGTCAGCATCGGGTGGTTCGCCACGTTCACCTTCGCCGTCGACGGGCTCGGGTCGAGGTAGAAGCTGGCCGACAGCTCACTCGGGTCGTAGTAGCTGCGGAACCCCGGATCGGTGTTCCAGTTGTCCCACCAGCCGTACATGATGTCCGGCACGTAGGAGGCCCCCGTCTCGGCCATCCAGGCGTGCCCGGCGCCGAGCACGTGCAGCAACTCGTGGCCGGCGACGCCGGTCGTCCACGACTCGGTCACCGCCGAGCAGTGCACGCCGCTGGAGTTGCCGCCGGACGGGCACTGGTAGGCGTCGGAGTTCGAGGCGAAATCGGTGAACACCAGGTAGATCCGGTTGCTGTCCTGGTATCCGGCGGAGACCAGGTCGCTGCGGACCGTACTGGCGGGGGTGTTCGGGTTCGCCCCGGCGTCGATCTTCTCGGGCGCGACCAGGGCGCGGGCGTAGCCGGCGTACGTGCTGGTGTCGTAGCCGGTGCGGCAGCTGAAGTTGTAGTGCTGGTCGTAGTTGGTCGACTCGTCGAGCGCCCAGTCGATCCGGTCCACCACCTTGGCGATGTACTCGACGTTGGCCTCGTAGTTGTTGCCGACGCCGTCGTGCCAGGCGTAGATCACCTGGACGGCGGGGGTCGCCCCGGTCGGCGCGGCCGGGTCGGCGACGGTGGACTGGCAGCCGCGCTTGGGCACCGTGGGCATGCTCGGCTGCGCGTACGGCTGGGCCGGCTCGGTGCCGGGCCCCCAGGCCAGGGCCGGGGTCGGGGCGGAGAGCACCGCGAGGGCGGTGGCCAGGGTGGTGGCGGCGACGGCGGCGAGGGTGCGCGGCCGGCGGGTCCGGAACGGGGACCGGGGCAAGGATGCTCCTCGGTGGGTGGCGGACACTGCCGGTTGACAGTGCGTATCCATCCAAACGATCTGCGTGACATGGATCAATGTTGATGGATGGTGAACAAGGTCATTCCCAGGTCCTGGATATGCGCTTGCCCGCTGGCCGACAACCTGTCGTGACTGATCCGTCACGGTTGGTGGATCGGGTGGGGTGAGCCGTTGTGTGGGTCGGCGTGGGTGCGCCCGGCAGGATTCGAACCTGCGGCCTTGGGATTAGAAGTCCCCTGCTCTATCCGCTGAGCTACGGGCGCGCGGCGTACGTGTCGCGCCAAGAGGGTACCGCCGACCCCCCGCCGTACGGCGGAACGGGTCGCATCCGGACACGCGTGATCAGCGTCCCACGGCACGCCCGATCCGGGCACCCCTCTTCCGTCCGGCGCGGCGGGCCGTACCCTCGGGTCCGTGCTGCTGGAACCCGACGCCGAAGACGAGGTCGCCTACGAGCTGTGCCAGCTCCTGGGCCGGGCCATCCTGCCGGTCGACACGGCCGGCGACCCGGGCACCGCCTTCTTCCTCGGCCATCCGGCCGGCGATCTCCTGCTGACCGCGGACGTGGTCGCCGGGCGGGCGCAGCGGCTCGGCCTGCGGCCGAGTGTCACCGAGCCGGCCGGTGTGGCCGGCGTTTCGCTGCCGCTGGCGGATCTGTCCGCCGGTTGGCGCCGGGACGCGCGGCTCGGCGTGGCGGCCCTGCCCACCGGCGAGCTGCACGGGTACGCCGCCGGGCAGGGCTGGCGGTGGCGGGTGCAGCCGGTGCCCGCCGCGGTGGCCGTCACGGCGGACGATCTCGCCGCGTTCGGTATCGGGCCGGTCACCGCGATCGTGCTGGCCCTCGGCCTCGGCGGTGACGGCAGTCGACCGTTGGAGGTCGCCGTCGAGCGGGCCGTCCGCGACGGCGACCGGCTGCGGGTCACCGCCGCGCTCCCCACCGGCTACGTCGGCGCTCCCGTCTTCGGGGTACGTCCCGACGCCGCCGGGGAGATCGGCCTGTGCTGTCTCGGCGTGCTCCTGCCCGGCGACGACGCGTCCGGAGGCGGACACCCGGTGGCGACCCTCGATCGCGTGCTCGCCGCCCTGCCCGCCTCCTGACCGCCGCCCCTCCACCTGCCGACCCGCCGGCTTGATCGACTCAAGGGTGGCGATGTGGCGGTGTCCCCGTCTGCCGGTTACCGCTACATCGGCTCAGATGAGTCGAGCCCGATGTCGTATGCCGCTACGTCGGCTCAGGTGAGTCGATCATGGGGAGTGGGCGGGACGTGGTTGGGGCACGGCCCCGGCCGCCGGCCCGGACGAGGCGGGAGGCGTCGGGCCGGCACCGAGGAACGCCTCGGCCCACCGGCCGACCTCGGTGAGGACCCGCTCGCGTACGGCGGGGCCGGAGAGGACCAGGTCGTGCTTGCCGCCGTCGAAGCGGGCCACGGTCACGTGCCGGCCGAGCCGGGGCGCCCAGCGGACCATGTGCTCCACGTCCAGCACGGCGTCGGCCAGGGCCGCCGAGTCGTGCCAGCGGGTGCCCCGGAAACTCCGGGTCGAGCAGGCCACCAGCACGGGGACGGGAATGTCCAGTCCGGCGCGGAGCTGCCGTTGGGCGGTGCGGATGGCGGCCAGCCAGCCGGCCCGGACGGGGAACCCGGCGAGCGGCTTCCAGGCCAGGTCGTACGTCCACTCGCCGCGATGGTCGGCGTGCAGGCTCTCGCCGTACACGGTGCCCAGGCCGAAGGGGAGGATGCGGTGCGGCGCGTGACGGCCCAGTCGGGAGACGGCGGCCGCGAGGGGTCGACGGACCAGCCAGGGGGCGTTGAGGTCGAAGAAGGGGCTGTTCAGGACGAGCCCGTCGACGGCTGCGGCGTCGCGGCGGGCGTGTGCCCAGAGCGAGATGATCAGGCCGCCGGTGGAGTGGCCCATGGCGAGCAGGGTGTCGTGCCCGTCCTCGTCCCGGATGATCTTCGCGGCGGCGTCCAGCTCGGGGAAGTAGTCGCTCAGGTCGCGGCAGAAGTTCGGGGTCTGGTGGGGTAGCAGGCTGCGGCCGTACTTGCGCAGGTCGAGGGCGTAGAAGTCCCAGCCGCGCTCGGCGTAGAAGTCGGCCAGGTGGGTCTGGAAGAAGTAGTCGACGAAGCCGTGCACGTAGAGCACCGCGCGGCCGGTCGGGCGGTCGGCGCGCCGCCGGACCAGCGTCGCGACCACCGGACCCTCGTCGTCGGTGCCCAGGTCGATCGTCTGCCGCTCGTACGGCGGCCCCAGCACGTCCTGTTCCACGACCGCGACGCTACGCCCGCAGGCTACCCGGCGGTAGCCCCCGGGGCCGACCGTCGTGGTGGACGGCGTCGGCGCGGGCCGCTCGCCCGCTGTCCGGTCGGTGGCGGGCAGCCCCGCGCCGGGCCGTTCCCCTCCGGCGGGGGAGGGGAACGGCCCGGTGGCCGGTCAGGCGGTCTCGGCGTCCACCCGGTCGAGGTTCCCGTCGGCGTCGAGATCCGGCGCGGGGGTGGGCTGGGCCATCTCCCGGATGTGCTTGTTGTGCCGGGGCTCCTGCTTGGTCTTGGCGTCGTTGAGCTTGCGGCGCAGGTCGTCCCGGGCGTCGTTGAGGGCGGCCCGCAGGTCCTCCTCGCTCGACGTGGTGACGATCTTCTGCCGGCCGGCGATCCAGCACTCCAGGGTGACCTTCTGCCCGCGCGCCTCCCGGTCCTTGACCGACACCTCCAGCTCGGTGGCGTCGGCGTGGAAGGCGGCCAGCCGGGCGTCCAGGGTGCCGAACTGCTCGACGATCCAGTTCCGGTCGCCCTGGGAGAAGCCCGCGCCCATCCGCAGGCACTCGGCCACGGTCGCCGGGTTCGCCACCGCGCTCATCGCCGCACCTCCCGCTCGGTGCGGACGGAGCCGGTCGTACGCAACGGGGTCCGAATCATCAGCGTTGCCTTTCTCGTCGGACGTCGTGCCTGGTGGTGCCTGGGTGATCAACTCTTTACCCAGCCGGGGTCGACCTCACTCCGGGTGACGCCACCTTCGGCGGTGTCGTCGTGACCCGAGGGGTGGGGCCGGCCCTGCCACCTGATCTTCGCCCCGGCCGGTCGGGCCACCCAGGGCCTGATGGCCTAGCACACCGGGACCTTGATCAGGTCGTCGTCCACAGGCGCTCCGGTTGTCCACAGGACGGGGTCGGGGACTCGCGTCGCCGTGCCGTACCGGCCAGGCTCGATCCCGAGTCGACTCGCCATTGCATCCACAGGCCCCTGGGAGGGGACGATGTTCGATACCTACGTCACGGTCGTCGGCAACGTGCTGACCGCGCCGGAATGGCGTCGTACGGCACAGAGCAACACCCTGGTCGCCAACTTCAAGGTGGCCTCGACCGCCCGCCGCCTCAACCGGGACAGCGGCCGGTGGGTCGACGGCAACAGTCTGCGCGTCCGGGTCAACTGCTGGCGCAAGCTGGCCGAGGGGGTGGCCGCCTCGGTCATGGTCGGCGACCCGGTGGTGGTCGCGGGACGGCTCTACACCCGCGACTGGACCGACGACGCCGGCAACCACCGGGTGCTCTACGAGTTGGAGGCGGTCGCGGTCGGGCACGACCTGTCCCGGGGCCGGTCCCGGTTCCAACGCAACCGGCCGACCATGGCCACCAGCACGGTGGAGGACGCGGCGGCGGCCCAACGGGTGCACGGCGAGCCGACCGAGCCGGTGCCGGCCGGCCAGGTCCCCGCCGGGCCCGACGACCGCCCCCTCGACGACGACTTCGACCTGTCCGGCTTCGGTCTCCCGCGCGCCGGCCACGACCTGTCCGGCAGCGGGTACGTCCCGCCGGCCGACCCGTTCGACGACGAACCCGACGACGACCCGGTCCCGCTGCCCGACGACGAACCGGCGGCGCAGTCGGGCGGCGGGGACCGGTCGGGCGGCGGGGACGGTCCGGGTGGCGGGAACCGGTCGGAGGAGGAGAACGGTCCGGGCGGCGACGGGCCGGCCGTTGCGGAGGAGGCGGTCGTCCCGACCCCGGGCGAGGTGGCCCTCGGTCTGGCGGGCCGGGGCCGGCGTGGCCGGGGGCGGGTACCGGTCCCGGCCTGAGACCGCCCACGGGTGCCCGCACCGGGTGTGGGCGCGCTCCGGAACCCGTGCCGGGGAAGGGACACGGGTGCCGGTTCGTACGGACGGGGGCGGGGTGGCGACGGCGACGTGGTCACCCCGCCGTACGACTAGGCTGGCCGGCCGGAGGTGGTGACGGGTGGGGCGACGCACAGCGACGGCGGACACGGTCGGGTTGCTGGCCGGGTACGCGCTGGACAGCCTGCTCGGCGATCCTCGGCGCTGGCATCCGGTGGCCGGCTTCGGTCGGGCCGCCGGTGCCCTGGAACGGCGGGTCTACCGCGCCGACCGCCGGGCGGGAGCGCTCTTCACCGCCGTCGCGGTGGGCGGGCCGGTGCTGCTCGGCGCGGCGGTCAGCCGGGCCACCCGGCGACACCCGGTGGCCCGGGCCCTGGCCGTGGCCGCCGGCACCTGGACGGTGCTCGGCGGGCGGACCCTGCGCCACGAGGCGACCGTGATGGGCGCGGCGCTGCGCGCCGGTGACCTGCCGGCGGCCCGGCACCGGCTCGGGCACCTCTGCGGTCGGGACCCGTCCCGGCTCGACGAGGGTGAGCTGGCCCGCGCCACCGTCGAGTCGGTGGCCGAGAACACCTCCGACGCCGTCGTCGCGCCGCTGTTCTGGGGCGCCCTCGCCGGGCTGCCCGGCCTGCTCGGCTACCGGGCGGCCAACACCCTCGACGCGATGGTCGGGCACCGCTCACCGCGCTACGCCCGGTTCGGCACCCCGGCCGCCCGGCTCGACGACCTGCTCAACCTGCTGCCGGCCCGACTGACCGGGCTGCTCACCGTGGCTGCCGCGCCCACCGTGCACGGCGACCGGGAGCGGGCCTGGCAGGTCTGGCGTCGGGACCGCAACGACCACCCCAGCCCCAACGCCGGGCAGTGCGAGGCGGCCATGGCCGGCGCGCTGGGAGTCCGGCTCGGCGGCCGGAACGTCTACTTCGGGCGGTCCGAGGTGCGGCAGTTCCTCGGCGACGGCCCACGCCCCGAGGCGCGGCACCTCAAGCGGGCCGCCCGGCTCTCCGGCACGGTCGGCCTGGCCGCCCTCGCGTTGGCTGCTGCCTGGCCGACGACCGGGGGGCGGCTGGTCGCCGCCGCCGGTGGCGCGCTGTGGGGTGGGGGGCGGGGTCGGTGAGCGGCGGGCTGCTCGTCGCGGGCACCACCTCCGACGCGGGCAAGAGCGTGCTCACCGCCGGCATCTGCCGCTGGCTGCACCGGGCCGGCGTCGCCGTGGCCCCGTTCAAGGCGCAGAACATGTCCAACAACTCCGCCGTCGTGGTCGGCCCGGACGGGCGGGGCGGCGAGATCGGGCGGGCCCAGGCGATGCAGGCCGCCGCCTGCGGTCTCGTCCCCGACCTGCGGTTCAACCCGGTGCTGCTCAAGCCCGGCAGCGACCTGGCCAGTCAGGTGGTGCTGCTCGGCGAGGCCGTCGACACGGTCACCGCCGGCAACTTCCGGGCCCTGCGTCCGAAGCTCGCCGAGACGGCGTACGCGGCCCTGGCCGAACTGCGGGCGACGTACGACGTGGTGATCTGCGAGGGGGCGGGCAGCCCCGCCGAGATCAACCTGCGGGCCGGCGACTACGTCAACATGGGGCTCGCCCGGCACGCCGGTCTCCCCACGATCGTGGTCGGCGACATCGACCGGGGCGGCGTGTTCGCCTCGATGTTCGGCACGGTGGCCCTGCTCGACCCCGCCGACCAGGCGCTGATCGCCGGCTTCGTGATCAACAAGTTCCGGGGTGATCTCGGGCTGCTCCGCCCCGGGCTCGACATGCTGCACCGGGTGACCGGCCGGCCCACCTACGGCGTGCTGCCCTGGCACCTCGACCTGTGGCTCGACGCGGAGGATTCGCTCGCCTACGGCCGGGTGCTCGGCCGGCCCGCCGCCCCGCACGGCACCGACTGGCTCGACGTGGCGGTGGTCCGGCTGCCCCGGATCAGCAACGCCACCGACGTGGAGGCCCTCGCCACCGAACCGGGCGTGCGGGTCCGGCTCACCGTCGAGCCCGCCGAACTGGCCGCCGCCGACCTGGTCGTCCTGCCCGGCTCGAAGTCCACCGTCGCCGACCTGGCCTGGCTGCGGGAGACCGGGCTCGCCGAGGCGGTCACCGCGCACGCCGCCGCCGGCCGGCCGCTGCTGGGCATCTGCGGCGGCTTCCAGATGCTGGCCACGGCCATCCACGACCCGGTGGAGAGCCGCCGGGGCAGCGTCCCCGGCCTGGGCCTGCTCCCCATCGAGATCACCTTCGACCCGGTCAAGACCGTCCGCCCCGCCGTCGGCACCGCCGCGCCGGACGTCCCGGTACGCGGCTACGAGATCCACCACGGGTACGTCTCCACCGCCGACGCGGACCTGCCGCCGCTGCTGCACCACGCCGACGGCCGCCCCGAGGGCGCGCGGCTCGGCGCGGTGCACGGCACCCACTGGCACGGCGCGTTCGAGTCCGACGAGTTCCGCCGCCGGTTCCTGACCGAGGTGGCCCGGTCGGCCGGTCGGCACGGCTTCACCGTCGCACCGGGCACCAGTTTCGACGCCGCCCGCGAACGCTCCCTCGACCTGCTCGGCGACCTGGTCGAGGAGCACCTCGACACCGCCGCGCTGTGGCGGCTCATCGAGACCGGCGCCCCCGCCGATCTGCCGTTCATCCCACCCGGCGCACCACCGACGACCTGACCATCCTGCCCGCCCTGACCATCCTGCCCGCCCCGGCCGGACGCCCGGTCCGCGCCCGCGCCCGCTGGGAACCCCGGTCCGCGCCCGCTGCCGTCCGTGTCGGGCCGGTCGGTCGGGCCGTCGTCGTGCCGGTCGTCAGCGACGTACGTCGGCGGGCTGGTCGGACAGCGGCAACCCGGCCTCCTGCCACGCCTGCACGCCGCCGGTCATGTCGGTGGCGTTGCGCAGGCCCAACGCCTGCAGGCTCGCCGCCGCCAGACTGGAGCTGTAACCGTGCCGGCAGGCCACCACGATCTCCCGGTCGTAGCCGGTCGCCTCGGGGATGCGCCACTCGCTGGCCGGGTCCAGCCGCCACTCCAGCACCGTCCGGTCGATGACGATCGCGCCGGGCAGTTCCCCCTGCTCCCGGCGTTGCCCCTCGGTACGCGTGTCGACCAGCAGCGCACCCGCCCGTACCGCCTCGACCGTCTGGTGAGGACTCAACCGTCGCAGCCCGGCCCGGGCCTGTTCCAGCAGGGCGTCCACGCCGGGACTCATTACGTCATTGAGCACGTCCAGATCATGCCCCGGCACCCACGGCCCCGCCCGACGAACCGCACTCCCCACGGCGGAACCAGGCTCACGGGGGACACCCACTAGCGTCACCGGTGTGACGGTGGCCCTGGTCGAGGCGTACGCGACGCTGGCCCGGCGGGTGCTCGCCGGGCCGGCCCGGTTGGGGCGTACCCGACTGGTGGCCGTCGACGGGCCCAGCGGCGCGGGCAAGAGCGTCTTCACCGCGTGCCTCGCGGACGCCCTGGCCGGCCTGCCCGACGGCGGGCGGCCACCGGTGGTGCACACCGACGACCTGCTCGACGGCTGGGACGACCAGTTCACCTTCTGGACCCGACTGGAGGAACGGGTGCTCACCCCGCTGCGGGCCGGGCGACCGGGCTCCTACCGGCGGTACAGCTGGGTGCGCCGGGCGTTCCTGCCCCGCGAGGTGCCGGTGCCGGTCGCGCCGGTGCTGCTGCTGGAGGGGGTGAGCGCGGCGCGGGCGGCGATCCGCCCGGAGCTGACCCTGTCGGTGCAGGTGACCGCGCCGGAGCCGGTGCGGTTGCGCCGCGCGCTGGACCGCGACGGTGCGCACCTGCTGGCGGAACTGCGGCGCTGGCACGTGGGTGAGGCGGCCCACTTCGCCGCCGACCGGACCGCCGACGCGGTCGACCTGGTGGTCGACGGCGCACCGACCCTGCCGCACGACCGGGACCACTACTACGTCCGCCGCCCGGCACCCGTCGGTGCTCCCGGTCCGGCCGTCGGGCCGGCGGCCGGGGCCGGTCGGCGGTCCGGCCCGACTGCGGGTTCCGGCTCGCCGGGTGGCTCGCGGTAAGGCCGGCATACGATGCCGGTCATGACCTCACCGATCATGTCCGAGTCCGAGGTACGGGCCGCCGTCGCGCGGGAACTGCCCGGGGTCCGTGCCGACCTGGAACGTCTCGTCCGCATCCCCGGCATCGCGTTCGAGGGGTTCGACCACTCGTACGTCGAGCGCTCCGCCGAGGCGGTCGCCGAGTTGCTGCGCGGCTGCGGTCTCGACGTACGGATCGTGCGGTCGGGCGGTCAGCCCGCCGTGATCGGGACGAAGGCTGCCCCGCCCGGCGCGCCCACCGTGCTCATGTACGCCCACCATGACGTCCAGCCCGTCGGCGACCTGTCGCTGTGGGAGTCCGAGCCGTTCGAGCCGGTCGAGCGGGACGGCCGCCTCTACGGGCGCGGCGCGGCCGACGACAAGGCCGGCATCATGGCGCACGTCGCCGCCCTGCGCGCCTTCGGCGACCGGCTCCCGGTCGGCGTGGTGCTGTTCATCGAGGGCGAGGAGGAGTACGGCTCGGACTCGCTGGAGCGGCTGCTCACCGAGCACCGCGAGGAGATCGCCTCGGACGTCATCGTGATCGCCGACTCCACCAACTGGGACGTGGGCGTGCCGGCCCTGACCACCTCGCTGCGCGGCGTGGTCAACCTGTTCGTCGAGCTGCGCACCCTGGACCACGCGGTGCACAGCGGCATGTTCGGCGGTGCCGTGCCGGACGCGTTGACCGCGCTGGTCCGCCTGCTGGCGACCCTGCACGACGACGCCGGCGACGTGGCCGTCGAGGGCCTGACCGGCCGGGCGGGGGCCGCCGTCGACTATCCGGAGGACCGGTTCCGGGCCGAGGCCGGGCTGGTCGAGGGGGTGTCGCTGATCGGCACCGGCCGGATCACCGACCGGCTCTGGACCCGACCGGCGGTGGCGGTGCTCGGCATCGACGCCCCGGCCACCGGCGAGGCGCCGAACGCGCTGGTCCCGGCGGCGAAGGCCAAGCTGAGCGTACGGCTGGCGCCGGGCGACGACCCCAAGCGGGCGTACGACGCGGTGCGTACCCACCTGGAGAAGCACGCGCCGTGGGGCGCCCGGGTGGCGGTGACCCTGGAGCACGACGGTGACCCGTGCGTCATCGACGCGTCGGGGCCGGTGTTCGACGCCGCCCGCGCGGCGTTCCGGGCCGCCTGGGACGGCACCGAGCCGGTGGACATCGGCGTCGGCGGGTCGATCCCGTTCATCGCCACCTTCCAGGAGATGTTCCCGCAGGCGGCGATCCTGGTCACCGGGGTGGAGGACCCGCACGCGCGGGCGCACGGCCCCAACGAGAGCCTGCACCTCGGCGAGTTCGCCCGGGTCTGCCTGGCGGAGGCGCTGCTGCTGGCGAAGGTGGCCGAGCAGGGGCGGCAGGCCGGTTAGGTCGCGGAACCATAACTTCGGGGTCGATGTCGGAGTTCGCGGCGTGTCGGACGACGGCCTGGTATAGCCTTCGAACATGCGTACGAACGACGTGATGACGCGGCTGGAAGCCGCCGTGAGCGCTCTGGGGGACGTCGACGTCTCCGCGTGGCCCGAGGACACGCTCAAGGAACAGCTCGGCGAGCTCTCGGCCGTGTTGGTCGCCCTGGACGGCGTGCTGTCCCGGGTCGCCGACGGCGTCCGCGCCCGTGGGCTGCGCATCGAGGAGCCCGTCTCGGTCTGAGCCGTGGTCCGGGTGGCCACACCCGGTGCCACTGGGGAGGACGGCCGGATCGGGACGGCCCGGGTACGGCAATACCCGGGTGATGTCGGGGGTGGCTGGCAGGATGAGGTGCGTGCGGTTCCTCGACCTGGCAGCCACCTCCGCGGCCGTCGCGGCCACCTCCGGCCGGCGGGCCAAGGTGGAGTTGCTGGCCGACGCGTTGCGGGCGCTCGACCCGTCCGAGGTGTCGGTCGGCTCCGGCTACCTCGCCGGTGAGCTGCGCCAGCGGCAGACCGGCGTGGGCTGGGCCAGCCTGCGCGACCTGCCGCCGCCGGCCGCCGAGCCGACCCTGACCGTGACCGCCGTCGACGCGGCGATCGACGAGATCGCCGCCGTGCACGGGCCGGGCTCCCAGGCCCGTCGCCGGCACCTGCTCGCCGCCCTCTTCGGTGCCGCCACCGCCGACGAGCAGCGGCTGCTGGTCGACCTTTTCCGGGGCGAACTGCGCCAGGGCGCCCAGGCGGGCCTGCTCGCCGACGCCGTCGCCAAGGCCGCCGACGTCCCGGTGACGGCGGTACGCCGCGCCCTGCTGCTCGCCGGTGACCTGCGGGCCGTCGCGCTGGCCGCCCGCACCGGCGGGGCCGCCGCGCTGGCCGGGTTCGGGCTCCAGGTGGGCCGCCCGCTCGCGCCGATGCTGGCCCAGAGCGCGCCCTCGGTCGACGCCGCGCTCCAGGCCACCGGGGTCCCGGCCGTGGTCGACGTCAAACTCGACGGCATCCGCATCCAGGTGCACCGCTCCGGCGACGACGTCGCGGTCTTCACCCGCAGCCTCGACGAGATCACCGCCCGGGTGCCCGGGGTGGTCGCCGCCGTACGCGCCCTGCCGGTCCGCGACGTGGTGCTCGACGGCGAGGCGATCGGGTTGGACACCGCCGGCCGTCCGCTGCCGTTCCCGCAGACCTCCAGCCGGGCGGCCCGACGGGCCACCGCCGCCGCGACCGGGGTCACCTCCGCCGGCGGTGCCGCCGCAGCGGCCGACGTGGCCCCGCTGGCCGAGGCGACCGCGCTCACGCCGTACTTCTTCGACCTGCTGCACCTCGACGGCGACGACCTGATCGACCTGCCGGGCCGGCAGCGGTGGGCCCGCCTCGCCGACGTCGTCGACGGGTCGCTGCTGGTCGGCCGGGCCGAGGTGGAGGACCCCGAGCAGGCCGGTGCGGTGTTCGCCGCTGCGCTCGACGCCGGCCAGGAGGGGGTGGTGGTCAAGTCGCCGGACGCGCCCTACGACGCCGGTCGACGGGGCACTGCCTGGGTCAAGGTCAAGCCCCGGCACACCCTCGACCTGGTCGTGCTGGCGGTCGAGTGGGGCAGCGGCCGGCGGGAGGGGTGGCTGTCCAACCTCCACCTCGGTGCCCGGGACCCGCGCACCGGCGAGTTCGTCATGCTCGGCAAGACCTTCAAGGGCCTCACCGACGACCTGTTGCGTTGGCAGACCGAACGCTTCCTCGGGCTGGCCGTGGAACGCGGTGACTGGGTGGTGCGGGTCCGCCCCGAGCAGGTGGTCGAGATCGCCTTCGACGGGGTGCTCGCCAGCACCCGCTACCCGGGAGGGGTGGCGCTCCGGTTCGCCCGGGTGCTGCGTTACCGCGACGACAAGTCGGCCGCCGAGGCGGACACCATCGACACGGTCCGGGCGCTGCACGCCGGGCGGCCCACCGACTGAGCCGCACCCGGCGGGACGGCCGGTTCAGACCGTGGACAGCGACCGGGCGTAGTTGACCTGGTTGTTGATCTGCTGCACCTGCCCCTGGTCGACGACCGGGATACGGGCCACGTACTGGTGGCCGCCGCTGGTCACCGTCACCTGCACCGTGCCGTGGTACCGGGTCTCCTTGATCAGCAGGAAGAGCAGGCTGAAGATGGTGAGGCAGAAGAAGCCGAGGATGGCGCAGACGATCGCCCAACTGGCGATCTTCTCCTCCCGCTGCCAGTGGTCGGTCACGTACCAGGTGGCGCCGGCCAGGGGCATCACCCCGGCCGGGGTACGGATCACCGGCGGACTCACCATGATCTCGCCGATCTGCACCGCCGCCGGCTGCTGACCGCCCGCCGCCCCCGGCAGCGGCGGGGTGAACTGCGGCGGGTACGGCCCCGGCTGGCCCACCGGCGCGGCGTACGGGTCGACCCCGGCCGGTGCCGGGAACGGTGCCGGCGGCGCGGAGAACTGGGCCGGCGGCGCGGAGAACTGCGCGGGCGGTGCGGAGAACTGGGCCGGCGGGCCGGAGAACTGCGCCGGTGGGGCCGAGTACGGTCCGGCCGGCGACGGGGTGGAGGGGTCGAGCGGTGCCGCCGGGGGAGGCGTGGCCGGGAACGGGGCCGTGGGAGGCGTCTGCTGCGCCGGTACCGCCGGGGGCGCGTCCGGCGACGGTGCCCACGGGTCGGAGGCGGGGCTCGCCTGCGTGGGCGGATCGGACGGGTACGACGGGGCGGGGTCGGAGGTCACCGCGACACCTCACGCGCGTTGGACATCCTGCGGACCATACAGCGTCCGCCGCCGTCCCGCGTCCCGGCGTGGTTCCGACCCCGGGGCACGGCGGCCCGCAGAGGGCCCGGTGCAGCCACCGCCAGCCGGTCGCCCCGGCCGGGTGGGTGACTGTCGTGGGTCCTTTCGAGGTGATGACGAGAACGAGTCAGGGCCGACCGGGAGTGGTGGACCGAATCGCGCGGCTCCGGCACTCGACCGGGTGATGTCGTGACGTCATCAGCTCGAAAGGACGCGCACCCATGGTGGGAGGCCGCCCGGCTGGTGCCGTATGGCGGGCAGCCTGGCGGGGCCGGGCAGTTCGGCGGGCGGGGCAGCCTGGTGGGCGGGGCAGCCTGGCGGGCGGAACAGCCTGGCGGGCGGGGCGGTCCGGCAGGGGCGGTGGTCAGGCGGAGGCGGCCGGTTCGGCGGCCCGGTCGACGGGGGGCTTCGGCGCGTCCAGGCCGGCGGCCCGGCGGGCCTCCCGCCGGGCCACCCAGCCGTAGCCGAACAGCGTCATCGCGGCGAACAACCACCACTGGACGACGTAGCCGAAGTTCTGCCAGTTGTTCGTGTGCCCGATCGGCACCGCCCGGAACGCCGGGTCGTTCGCCGGGGTCTGCTCGTCGAGCAGCAGGTAGGCCCCGTGCAGCGGGTACGGCAGTTCCCGGGCCAGCTTGTCCACGGTCACCCGACGGGTCTCCAACCGGCCGTCGCGCCGGTCCACGCCGTTGCCGCCGCTCTCGGTGGGGTGCACCCGGCCGACGACGGTCACCTGACCGGTCGGCAGCGCCGGCACCTCGGGCATGGCCAGCGCGCCGCCGGGCGCCGGGGGAACCCATCCCCGGTCGACCAGCACGGCCGTGCCGTCGTCGAGCACCAGCGGGGCGAGCACCTCGAAGCCGACCCGGCTCTCCACCGTCCGGCCCCGGATCAGGATGACGTTCGAGGCGTCGTACCGGCCGGTGACGGTGACCCGGCTCCACTCGGCCTGCGCGGCGGGGGCCGGACCGACCGTGCCCGCGCCCCCGGTGGGGGCCGGCAGCGTCGACCGCAGCGGTGCGGGGGTGCCGGCGGTGCCGGCGTCGATGCGCTCGTTGACGGCGGTACGTTCCCGGTAGCGGTCCAGCTGCCAGTTGCCGAGCAGCACCATGACGGCGGCGGCGACCAGGGTCAGCGCGAGGATGCCCAGCCAGCGTGGGGTCAGCAGGAACCGGTACACAGCATGAGGCTACCCGTATGACCGACGCCACCCTGCGCGACGGCCCGGCACCGGCCCGTACGCCGTCGGATCGGCGGTCTCCGCCTGTCGCCGGGGGCGGGTATGGTCACGCCTGCGGATCGCCGCCGGTGTTCCTCCCGGCCGTCCGCGAGCCACCGCCCGTCGCCACCGAGGAGTCGATGATGACCGCCGTGCCGCGCCTCGTGTTCAGCGCGCCGTCCTCCGGTCACGGCACCAACGCGTTGTCCGTCGGTCTGCTCGCCGCCCTCGCCGACCGGGGGCTCGATGTCGCCGGTTTCAAGGTCGGCCCGGACCACGTCGACGCCGCCTACCTCGGCCTGGCCGCCGGCCGTCCCGGCCGCACCCTCGACCCCCGGCTGATCGGCGGCGACCGGCTCGGGCCCCTTTTCGCGTACGGCGCGCAGGGTGCCGCGTTGGCCCTGGTCCAGGGCACCATGGGGCTGTACGACTCGGTCGCGGGCCGCCCCGAGGCGGAATCCACGGCCGCCGTGGCGACCGCGCTGCGTAGCCCCGTCGTGCTGGTGATCGACGTGGCGGCGATGGGGCAGTCGGTGGCTGCCCTGGTGCACGGCTTCCGCTCGTACGACGAGCAGCTCTGGTTGGGTGGGGTGATCCTCACCCAGGTCGCCTCCGGCCGGCACGAGGCCATGCTCCGGGAGGCGCTCGACGACGTCGGGATGCCGGTCTACGGCGCGCTGCGCCGGCACGAACTGCCCCCGGTGCTGCCCGCCCGCCGGCACGGCGTGGTGCCGGTCCTCGGCCGCGACGCCGAGGCGTCCCGCGCGGTGCGCCGGCTCGGCGAGGCGGTCGCCGGAACGGTCGACCTGGAACGGCTGCTCGGGTTGGCCCGCTCGGCCCCGGCGCTCTCCGTCCCGTCCTGGTCGCCGGTGTCCGCCGCTCCGGTGGGGGACGCGCCGGTGGTGGCGCTCGCCGGCGGCCCCGGCGGCAGCTACAGCCACCCGGAGACCGCCGAGCTGCTGCGGGGTGCCGGGGCCCAGGTGGTCACCGTCGACCCGCTGCGCGACGAGGCGTTGCCCGCCGGCACCCGCGCGCTGGTCGTCGGGGGCGCGCTGCCCGAGTCGTACGCGCGGGACCTGTCGGCCAACCGGCGGCTGTGCATCGCGGTGGCTGAACTGGCCCGCACCGGCCGGCCGGTGATCGCCGAGGGCACCGGTCTGCTGTGGCTGGCCCGGGAGCTGGACGGGCTGCCGATGTGCGGGGTGCTGGACGCGATCGGCGCGAGCCGGGACGGCCTGGTGGTCGGTTACCGGGAGGCGACCGCCCTGTCCGACAGCGCGGTCGCCCGTACCGGTGCGACGGTGGTGGGCTACAAGCAGCACGGCGCGGTGCTCACCCCCCGCTCCGGGCAGCGGGCCGCCTGGAGTTGGGAGGGCGGCACGCCCGAGGGCTTCGTCTGGCGGGGGGTGCACGCCTCCCAGCTCGGCCTGCACTGGGCGGCGTACCCCGAGATCGCGACCCGGTTGGTGACGGCGGCGGCGCTGCCCTCGCCGGTCGAGGGCGTCGCCGCACCGGCCTGACCGGCCGGCCAGCCTCGGCCGGCCGCCCCCGCCTCAGCCGACGATGGCGTCCGACGGTGGGGTGAACTGGCGGGTCGGGGTGCCCTTGAGACCGTCGCGCAGGGTCTGGGCGACCGCGTTGACCGGGACCTGGGACTGCCCGTCACCGACGGCGTTGAACGGGTTGTCCGGGTCGGCGATGAAGCTCGCCGCCGCCAGTTCCGGGGTGTAGCCGACGAACCAGGCCGACCGGGTGCTGTCCGTGGTGCCGGTCTTGCCGGCCACCGGGCGGCCCACCGTGCCCCGGACGCTGTCCGCCGTCGACCAGCCGCCGCAGCTGCCCTTGGCCGGGGTGTCGCCGGTGGGGCAGCGCGCCGCGTCGGTGGCGGCACGGGCGGCGTCGGCGTTCACCACCTGCCGGCAGCGCGGCTTGGCGACCTCCCGTTCGATGCCACCGGCGGTCTTGTACGTGGCCGGGGTGCCGTCCCGGTTGGTGATCGAGTTGACCGGCATCGCCTCGCAGTAGCGCCCGTCGGCGGCGATCGCGGCGTAGGCGTTGGCCATCTCCAGCGGGGTGGCGTCGGAGACGCCCAGGGTGAACGCGCCCCACTTCTTCGCCTTGCTGGGCGACGCCTGGTCCTTGTCCACGTCGGTACGCCAGCGCAGGCCGAGCTGCTCGGCGAGGTGCACCCCCCGGTCCGCGCCGATCTTCTCCTCCAACTGGACGAAGTAGGTGTTCACCGACTTGCCGAACCCGGACCACATGGTCTGCCGGCCGGTCATCGCCCCGCTGGCGTTGGACGGCGCCCACCCGTCGTACACGGCGGACTTGTACCGGTACGGCGAGTCGAACGCGGTGGACAGCGGCATCCCGGCGTCCAGGGCGGCCAGCATCGGGAACATCTTGAACGTCGAGCCGGCCTGGTAACCGGGGAGGGTGCCGCCGCCGAGCAGCGGGGCGACCGTGTTCGGGTAGTTCGCCTTCGTCTTCGGGTCGGCCTCGGGGTTCGAGCTGGGTCCGTTCTGGCTGACATCCAGGGAGTACGTCCGGTTCACCGCCATCGCCTTGATCCGCCCGGTGCCCGGTTCGGCGACCACGATGCCGTTGGCGAAGGGGCTGCCGACGCCGTCCTTCGCGCCGACGTTCTTCTCGGCGGCGGCCTGGACCTTGGGGTCGAGACTCAGCACGATCCGGTAGCCGCCCCGGCGCAACTTGTCCATCCGTTCCAGCCGGTTCTCGCCGAACGCGGGCTGCGCGCTCCACCAGTTCTTCACGTAGTCGCAGGCGAAGCCCCAGGTGTTGTACTTGCCGGGGATCGAGGCGCAGTCGTTGGCGGGGGTGGTGGGCCGGGTCCGGATGGGTTCGCTCTTGGCGACCGCGGCGGCGTCCGGGGACAGGTAGCCGAGTTGGGACATCTTGTCGAGGACGTAGTTGCGCCGGCCGGTGGCCTCCTTCTGGTCGGAGCTGAGCGGGTCGTACTCGGAGGGGGACTTGACCAGGCCGGCGAGGGTGGCCGCCTCGACCGGGGTGAGCGTGGCCGGGGTCTTGGAGAAGAAGATCTGCGCCGCGGCGTAGATGCCGTACGCCCGGTGGCCGAAGTACGCCGAGTTGAGGTAGCGCTCCAGGATCTGCTCCTTGGTCAGCTCCTTCTCGATGTCCAGCGCCATCCGCATCTCCTTGACCTTGCGCAGGCTGGTCTGCTGGGTGGCCTCCTGGACCTCCTGCGGCGTCTGCGCGCTGTCCCGCAGCGCCATCCGGACGTACTGCATGGTCAGGGTGGAGGCGCCCTGGGACACGCCGCTGGAGCGGGCGTTGGCCACGAAGGCGCGGGCGACGCCCTTGGGGTCGACGCCCCGGTGCTGGTAGAAGCGGTTGTCCTCGGCGGCGACGATGGCCTGCTGGATGTTCGGCGACATGTCCGACAACTTGGTGTACTGCCGGTACTCCTCGTAGAACATCGTCAGGATCGTGGTGCCGTCTGGGGCGTAGAGGTAGGACGTCTCGGCGGGCAGGGCGGTGCGCAGGATGTTCGTCTTGTGCTCCACGGCGTGCGCGGTGGCCTTGGCGCCCAGGCCGGTCACGGCGGCCAGCGGGTACGCCACGGCGGCGAGCACGATGCCGGCGATCAGCCCGGCACGCAGCAGAGGAACGGAACGACCAGCGGCAGCAAGGGGTCGATTGCTCACCTGGTCAAGTTATGACATTTCCGATTCGTCCATGAGAAGAATTCATGAACGCTCGGGCGTTCCCCGACCGGGACGGCGACCGCGGGGGAAGAGTCCGGCATGCCGTGATGTGGACCACCCCGGGATCGGCTGTCCCCTGCGCCGGCTTCCCGGCAGGATCGCGGACATGCATGGGCAACTGACCGGCGGCACGCCGTCGACCGGTCCGGACGGCGGCGGCGACGTGCCGGCGACGACGCGCGGGACGACCGCCGACCCCGGACCGGATCTCGCCCACCACGGGGACGCCGAGGCCACCCCCGGCCTGGTCGACCTGGCCGTCAACGTCCGCCGGGGCCCGATGCCGGACTGGCTGGCCGCCCCGGTCACCGCCGCCCTCGCCGCCCTGGCCGGCTACCCCGACCCCCG
>NZ_JACGMO010000199.1:0-7372 GCF_015354745.1 Micromonospora sp. S-DT3-3-22 | reverse complement strand
GCGGACCGGCACGTGCCGTACCCCGACGCGGTAGCCGGTCTCCACCGGCCCTCCGTCGCCCAGTTCGGCCGGCAGGGCGGCGGCCGAGGCGGGGTCGAGGTCGACGAGGCGGGGCCGCAGCCCCGGGTACTCGATGGCGGCGGTGCGGACGAGGCCCCACAGCGCGGCGCGGGCCGGCTCCGGGGTGTCGCCGCCGGCCACCGGTTGGCCGCGTTCCGTGCCGACCAGGAAGTGCCCGGAGCGCTGCCGCTGGCCGAGGGTCTTCAGGGCGGCGAGGCAGGAGTACAGGCCGAGACGCAGTTCGGTGGGTTCCGGGCGGGTCGGGCCGGTGTTCCACAGGTGCACCACTCCGGCGACCGGCTCCGCCAGCTCCGCCCAGAGCTGCTGGAACGCCGGCTCGTCGGGATCACGGATGACCCGCTGGTCGGCACCGGGGCCCGACGCCGGTGGCTCGGGCAGCACCTCGACCACCCGGGCCCCGGCGGCGCGCAGGGCCCGCACGGTGGCCGTGCCCGGGCCGTCCCGCTCGCCGTGGTGCAGGACCACCCAGGTGCCGGCCGCCGGCCCCCCGGGGGCGGGGGCGTCGGCGGGGACCCAGTCGATCCGGGTGAGCAGCCGCCCGGTCGCCGGCACGGGCGGCGCGGCCGGCAACCGGCGCATCCGCACCCCGGTGAGCTCGGCGACGACCCGGCCTGCGGCGTCCACCAGGATGGCGTCCGCGACGGACCAGGCCTCCTGCACGGCGGTACGTCGTACCCGGACGGTCACCCCGGCGCTGAGCGGGGACAGCTCGGCGTGCAGGGCGAGGCGTGCCACCCCGATCGGCAGCATCGGCCCCGGCGGGTCGCCACCGGCGAGGTCCTGGAGGGCGCAGCTGACCACCTGGAACACGCCGTCGATCAGCAACGGGTGGGAGTACCACGGCAGCGGCTGGGCCACCGTCTCCAGGGTCGCCTCGGCGGTGCCCGCGCCGACGGCGAGCCGGCGTACGGTCCGGAAGTCCGGCCCGTACGCCAGGCCGGCGGCCGACCAGCCGTCGTAGACGCGCTCCGGCGGGACCGGTACCGGGCAGCTCACCGCCCAGGCGGCCGGTGGGTGGGTGCCCGACGGGATCGGCCCGCCCGACCCGGTGGAGACCGTCCTGCGGCCCTCGGGGGTCACCGCGCCCAACTCGAACCGGATCCGTTCGCCGAGGGTCACGTCCAGGCGGCCGGTGACCTGCTCGCCGTCGGCGACCGTGAACGGCCGGACGAAGGCGACGTCGACGAGTTCGAGCGGGCGGAACGCCCGGCGCTGGGCGACCCCCAGCAGGGCCATCTCCAGTTGCACGGCGGCGGGCAGGATGCCGAGGCCGCCGGCGCGGTGCTGGGCGATGAACGGCTCGTGTGCGGCGAAGGTCTTCTCGTAGGTCTCAACCCGGTACGTCACGTTCCCTCGCTCAGTGCTCGTAGTGACGGTCGAACAACGGGTGGCCGACTGCCTCATCACCTGCTGCGGGTACGGAAACCTCCGGCTCCGGTCGACGCCGCGCGGCGGCGGACTCGCTGACCCGGGGCGCGCTCAACTCCCGGCGCTCGAAGGGGTAGGTGGGGATGGTGGTGGTGCGGTGTCCCTTCCCGTGGTGCACCCCGGCCCAGTCGAGGTCGCCGTGGCCCTGGTTGTAGAACGACGTGATGGCCGTGTGGAGCTGCGTCTGGTCGTCGTGGTCCCGTCGTAGCGTCGGCAGCCAGGTCAGATCGGTATCGGTGAGGGTCGCCCGCGCCAACCCGGTCAGCACCGGATGCGCGCCGATCTCCCAGAAGACCCGTCCGCCGGCGGTGTGTACCGCCTCGATCGCCTGGGTGAAGCGGACCGGTTGGCGAATCCCCGACCCCCACAACCGGCCGTCGGCCACCGACCGGGCGTCATGCCAGCCACCGGTCACCGTGGAGGCGAATCCGACCTGCGGCGGGGACACCACCGCCTGCCCGAACGCCTGGGCGAACGGGTCCACCGCACCGGCCATCGCCGCCGAGTGGAACGCATGGCTGACCGTCAACCGCTGCGTCCGCAGCCCCGACCCGGCACCGAACGCCTCCACCGCCTCGACCGGACCGGAGATCGTCACACTGCGCGGGGCATTCAACGCCGCGATCTCCACCCCCGGGAAGGACGGCAACACCGCCTCCACCGATCCGGCGTCGGCGAACACCACCGCCATCGCCCCGTCCGAGGGTTGCGCCTGCATCAACCCACCCCGCACCACCGCCAACCGCAACACCTCCGGCAACGACAGCACCCCCGCCGCCCACGCAGCCGTCAACTCCCCCACGCTGTGACCCACCACCAGACCCGGGCGCACCCCCCACGACTCCAACAACCGCACCAACCCCACCTGCACCGCCACGATCCCCACCTGCGCAAACCGCGTCTGCACCAACTCACCACCCCGCTCCCCCAACACCACCTCCCGCAACGGCACATCCGAACACGACCCCACCAACCCCACACACTCATCGAACGCCGCCCGGAACACCGGCTCAGTCGCGTACAAACCCGCCGCCATCCCCGGATACTGCGAACCCTGACCCGAAAACAGGAACACCGACACCGGCGGCTGATTCGACAACCGACCCACCGGCCGATCCCCACCCGCCACCGCACCCAACCCACCGGCCAACTCCGACCCGTCAGAACCCTGGACCGCGACCCGGAACCGATGCGACGCCCGACCCACGTTCGCGGTGAAACCCACATCACCCACCACGGACGCATCCACACCCGACAACATGCGCGCATACCCGTCTGCGAGCCGACGCACCCCGTCCTCACTGGCCGCGGACACCTTCACCACGTACGACCCCTGCGGCAGGGTTTCCCGGGTGGCCGGGAGCGGCGCTTCCTCGACGATGACGTGGGCGTTGACCCCGCCCATCCCGAACGCCGACACCGCCGCCCGACGCGGTGCACCCGCGACCCGAGGCCACGACACCGGCTGATCCGCCACAAAAAACGGCGTGTCCTCAAACCGGATATGATCATTCGGCCGCACCACATGCAACGTCGCCGGCACCACCTGATGCTCCAACGACAACAACACCTTCACCAACCCGGCCAAACCCGCCGCCGGCTCCAGATGACCAATGTTCGACTTCAACGAACCAATCGCACAGAACTGCGTCCGC
Source organism: Micromonospora sp. S-DT3-3-22 (assembly GCF_015354745.1). Taxonomy (NCBI): domain Bacteria; kingdom Bacillati; phylum Actinomycetota; class Actinomycetes; order Micromonosporales; family Micromonosporaceae; genus Micromonospora; species Micromonospora sp. S-DT3-3-22. The sequence continues at coordinate 4,208 of NZ_JACGMO010000199.1, read as the reverse complement.
GACGTGAAACCCCGCCACGCCCGAGTCAAACCCTCCACCTCGATCGGATCACCCAACGACGTCCCCGTCCCATGCGCCTCCACCATCCCGAACCCCTCCACACCAACACCCGCATCCCGCAACGCCGCCACAATCACCTCCCGCTGCGCGGCACTACTCGGCACCGTCAACCCACTCGTCCGACCACCGTGATTCACCGCCGAACCCCGAATCACCCCCCGCACCCGATCCCCATCCCGCACCGCATCCACCAACGGCTTCACCACCACCGTCACCACACCCTCACCCGGCACGAACCCATCCGCCCCCGCATCGAACGCCCGCGACGCACCCGTCGGAGAGAACGAGCGCAGGCGGGAGCCGAGCTGGAAGTACTGCGGGGACATGGCCAGGTGGACTCCGGCGACGATGGCCTGGTCGCACTCGCCATTGCGGATGCTGCGGACGGCGGTGTGCAGAGCCACCAACGACGACGAACACAACGTGTCGATCGTCATGCTCGGCCCCGACAGATCCAGGAAGTAACTCACCCGGTTCGCCAGGATGGCGTTGTGGTTGCCCAGCCCGGCGGCGGTCTGCACCACGTCGCCCACGACCATGTCCCGGTAGTGCTGGTAGCTGGCGCCGACGAACACACCGGTCGACCGGCCGGCCGTACGGCCCGACAGGCCGGCGTCCTCCAGCGCACGCCAGGCGGACTGGATGAGGTGGCGCTGCTGCGGGTCGATCCACTGGGCCTCGGCCGGTGAGATCCGGAAGAACGGGGCGTCGAAGTCGGTCAGGTCGTCGACGAAGCCCGCCCGGCGCAGGTAGACGGTGCCGGGTTCGGCCGCGTCGGAGTAGTAGTCGTCGATGTCCCAGCGGGACTTCGGGACCTCGCGGAGGCAGTCCTCGCCCCTGGTGAGCACCTCCCACAGTTCGTCCAGGTTGCCGGCGTTGGGAAAGACGCCGTCGATGCCCACGATGGCGATGTCGTGCCGGTCCGTAGCTGCCGGGGTCGCCACGGCGACCGACGTCACCGCCGCCGAAGCCGGAGCCGCCGGAGCCGGGGAGGAGACAGCCGGACCTGCCGGACCCGGGGCAGCCGGCGCCGGCGTTACCGGCACGCCGACCGGCGACATGTCGGCCGCCGGCACGTCCACCGTCGGGGAACCGCCGTCCGGGGCACCGCCGAGCGGCGCGGACGGCACCGGGCCGGGCGTCGGCGCGGCACCCGGTACGGCGGTGACGCCGTAGGTGTCGCGCAGTTCCCGGGCGAGGTTCTCCACCGTCCCCACTTCGAGCAGCAGGGTGACCGGGATGTCCACGCCGAGCCGGGTGCGGATGTCCTGGGCCAGCGAGACGGCCAGCATCGAGTCGAGCCCCTGGGCCTCCAACGGACGGTCCAGTTCGAGGGTCTCGACGTCGGTCTCCAGGCCCTCGGCGATCCACCGGGCCAACGCCCGGCCGAGGTCGCCCGCACCGTTGACCGGAAGGTGACCTGCGGCGGCGGTGCCGGGTCCGGAGCCGGCCGGGACCCGGCCGTTGAGGTCGGCACCCTGGCCCGGGACGACGCCGGACGGGGTGCCGGGGTACGCGGTGGTGCCGGGCGGGATGGTGCCGTCGAACCGGGCCCGGTCGTGCGCGCCCGCCGGGGTGGGCGGGGTGGGCGGCGGGGCCGGGGAGATCCGCCGCCAGGTGACGCCCTGGGCGGTGAGCACCGGTCGGTCGCCGTCGAGCACCACCAGACTCGCGGTGAGCAGCCCGGCATCGGGCGCGCTGCCCCGGTCCCGGCGGGCGTGCACACGCACCTCACCGGTGAGCCGGCCCCGCACGGTCAGCCGGGAGACGGTGAACGGCACGTAGAGGCCCTGTGCCCCGCAGGCGGCGAGGGCCACCTGGAAGGCGCCGTCGAGCAGCCGGGCGTCGACCGGTCCGGCGTCGGGCCCGGCGTCGACCCGCAGGGTGCCGGTCGCCGCGCCGTCCGCCACCGACAGTTGGCGTACGCAGCGGAAGCTCGGGCCGTACCGTAGGCCGTTGCGGTCGAAGTCGCGGTACATGCCGTCGAGGTCGACCGGGGTGAGCCCGGCGGGGTCGGCGGGTGGGGTGAGCGTCGGATCGACCGGCTCGGGGTCGGCCACCTCCAGGTCGCAGACCACGGCGGTGGTGCCGTCGCGGAAGGTGACCCGGGTGCCGTGCCGCTCGGCGGTGAGCGTCGCCGGGGGCCGTACGGTGGCCCGGAAGGTGAGGTCCCGCAGGGTGAAGGCGTCCCGCCCGAGCAGCTCGGCGACCTTGCCGGGGTAGCCGGCGCCGGGCAGCGTCGGGTCGCCCAGCACCACGTGTTCCAGGGCCTCCGGGTGGTCGCGCCACGACCGGTCGGTGGGCGACCCCGTCGCCGGGAGCTGCCCCGCCGTCGACGCGGGTGCCAACCACAGGTGCTTCTCCTCGTGCGGGGCGGTGGGGAAGCGCACCGGGGCGCGTTCCTCGGCCACCAGGCCGTCGCCGGCCACGAAGTGGCGGGCCGCCGTGTCGAGGGCGTCCCGTCCGGATGCGTCACCCAGTGGGGGCAGGGTCCGCCCCGACGGGGTGGGGGCGACCCCGGTGTAGAGGTTCCGGGTGCCCTCGGCGCGGGCCAGGAACAGCATCAGCTTGTCGTCGAGCTGTTCGATGGTGTCCACCACGCAGGCGAGCCGGTACGTCGCCGCCGGCCGCTGCCGGCTGGCCACGCAGATCCAGGCCAGCGGCGGGCAGTACGGCGACCGGAGCAGGTGCACGAGTCGGCCGGCGAGGGTGCGCAGCCCCTCCTCGGAGCCGGCCGAGAGGGTGAGCAGGCCGGGACCGGTCCGGGCGGGCACCCGGGTGGGCGACGGGGCCGCCGCGAGGACGGCGTGCGCGTTCACCCCGCCGAAGCCGAAGCTGCTGACCCCGGCGACCCGGGGCCCGTCCCACGGGACGAGCCGGTCCGGGACGAACAGCGGCGAGTCCTCGAAGCGGAACGCCCGGTTCGGGAAGGTGAGGTGGGCCGAGGGCGGAATCCGGTCCGCCTGGAGCGCGAGGATCGTCTTGATCAGGCCGGCGATCCCGGCCGCCGGTTCGAGGTGGCCGATGTTCGTCTTCACCGAGCCGACCGCCACCGTGCCCCGTCGGGCCGGGCCCAGGGCGGCCTGCAACGCCTCCAACTCGATCAGGTCACCGAGCTGGGTGCCGGTGCCGTGCGCCTCGATGTAGCCGACCCCGTCCGCCTCGACGCCGGCCCGCCGCATGGCGCTGCGGATCACCGCCTGCTGGGCGGTGCTGCTCGGTGCGGTCAGGAAACCGGCGGCACCGGTGTGGTTCACGGCGGACCCGCGGACCACCGCGAGGACCGGGTCGCCGTCGCGTTCGGCGTCGGCGAGCCGCTTGAGGACGATCACCCCGCAGCCCTCGCCCCGGACGTACCCGTCGGCGTCGTCGTCGAAGGTGCGGCACACCCCGGTCGGGGAGAGCATGCCGTTGCGCAGGAAGGACCGGGTCTTGGTGGGGGTCAGCACCAGGTTGGCCGCGCCGACGACGGCGGCGTCCACCTCCCCGGCGCGCAGATGCATGGCCGCCTGGTGCAGGGCGACCAGCGAGGACGAGCAGGCCGTGTCGACGGCGAAGCTCGGCCCCGACCAGTTGAAGGCGTGCGAGAGCCGGTTGGCCACCATCGACACCGCCGTGCCGGTGGCCACGTGCGGGTCGCCGGCCCCGATGCTGCCCGCCACCAGTTCGGGGAAGTCGCTGGCGATGGTGCCGATGAAGACGCCGGTGGCGGTGCCGAGGGAGGCGGCGGTGTGGCCGCAGCTCTCCAGGGCCTCGTCGGTGACGCTGAGCAGCAGGCGCTGCAACGGGTCCAGCCGTCGGGCCTCCCGGTCGGTGAGTTGGAACCGGGCGGCGTCGAAGTGTTCGACCCGGTCGATCCAACCGGTCGGCACCTCGTCGGCGGCGGACCAGAGGTGACCCCAGCCCCGGTGTCCGGTCGGCGCGTCCCCGACGCTGGACACCCCGTCGGCAAGGTTGGCCCAGAACTCGTCGGGGGTGGCCGCGCCGGGGAACCGACAGGCCAGCCCGATGATGGCGAGCGCCTCCTCGACGGTGTCGGGTGCCGGGGTGCCGGACGGGGCCGCCGGGGCGCGGTGGCGGGGCGGCTCCGGCCGTACGGTGTCGGGTCCGGCCGGGTCGCCGGTGGCGGCCCGCGGTCCGCCTGCGCC
>NZ_JACGMO010000198.1:0-7521 GCF_015354745.1 Micromonospora sp. S-DT3-3-22 | reverse complement strand
GCCGGGATCGTGCCACGTGCGGTCCAGCCAGGGAAACCACCGGGTCCGTGCGGTCAGCGCCGGCCGCACCGACCTGGGTGAGCTGGCCGCCCTGGTGGCCGCCGCCCGGCTGGTGGTCAGCGGGGACACCGGGGTCGGTCACCTGGCCACCGCCTACCGGATCCCGTCGGTGCTGCTGTTCGGCCCGGTGCCGCCGGCCCGCTGGGGCCCGCCGGCCGACCGGCCGTGGCACCGGGTGCTCTGGGCCACGGGCGAGGATTGCGGCGTCGCGCCGGGGGTAGGTACGGCGGCGAGATGGGCGGCGCTCCCGGTCGACCGGGTGCTGGCCGCCGTGGACGAGGCCGAGGAAACGGTACGGGTCTGAGGTGCGACTGCGGCGCAGTGATCCGGGTCGGGCGGGGTACGGGCGTCGCCGACGCGGCAAGGGCTGGACCTTCCTGGACCGGCACGGGGAGCGGGTGCGGGACCCGGACACCCTGGCCTGGCTGGGCGAGCTGGTCATCCCGCCGGCCTGGTCCGACGTGTGGATCGCGCCATACCCCAACGGGCACATCCTGGCCACCGGCACCGACGCCGCCGGGCGCCGGCAGTACCTCTACCACCCGCAGTGGCGGCGCAAGCGGGACGAGGCGAAGTTCGACCACGTGCTGGAGGTGGCCCGCCGGTTGCCGACCCTGCGCGACCGGATCGCCGGTGACCTGGCCGGGCGGGGGCTGAACCGGGACCGGGTGCTGGCCACCGTCGTGCGGCTGCTCGACATGGGCACCTTCCGGGTCGGCAACGAGCAGTACGCCGTCGGGGAGGACGCCACCTTCGGCGTGTCCACCCTGCGCCCGGAGCACGCCCGGTCCCGGGGCGGCTGCGTGGTCTTCGAGTTCCCGGCCAAGGGTGGCATCGAGCAGGTCCGCCGGATCGAGGACCCGCAGCTGTGCCAGGTGCTGACCGACCTGCGGCGGCGACGGCGCACCGAGGAACGGCTCTTCGGCTACTGGGACGGGCGGGTCTGGCGGGACGTGCGCAGCGACGAGGTCAACGGCTACCTGCGCGACGCCAGCGGCGGCGAGATGACCGCGAAGGACTTCCGCACCTGGCACGCCACCGTCCGGGCGGCCACCGAGCTGGCGACCGTGGGGACGCAGCGTTCGGTCACGGCCCGTCGGCGGGCGGTGGCCGGGGTGATGCGGGAGGTCGCTGAGCTGCTCGGCAACACCCCCACGGTGGCCCGTACGTCGTACGTGGACCCCCGGGTGGTCGACCTCTACCACGACGGCGTGGTGCTGCCGGTGCCCGCCGACGCCCCGCGTGAGCAGGTCGAACGGTCGGTGCTGGAGTTGCTGGCGGAGACCTGACCGACCCCGCCGCTGTTCCTGGGGGGAGGCGCGACGGGGTCGGGGCGGGTGCGGCCGGGAGGCCATCCGGGGCGACGACGGTCGCGCCTGCGGAGGGGCTGCGGCACCGGGCGGCCGCCCGTGACCCACCTGGGTCACGGACGCCACGCCGCGGTCCCCCGTTACCGTCGGGCCGGCCGGTCGGGTGACCGTCGGCCCACTGTCAGTATGTCGGTCCCGGGTTGACTGCGGACGCCGTGCTGTTGTCGATCCGTGCCTGTTGGAGGTGCAGCGTCCGGTACGCCTGGGGGGTGAGCTGGTGGGCGGCCCGGAAGACCCGGCTGAAGTGCGCCTTGTCCCGGAAACCCCAGCGCGCGGCGACGGCCTGCACCGGCCGGTGGGCCAGCGCGGGATCGGCCAGGTCCCGCCGGCACCGCTCCAACCGCAGTTCCCGGATGTACGAGGCCACAGTGGCGTGCTCCTCCTCGAAGAGCCGGTGCAGGCTGCGTACCGAGATGTGGTGCGCCTCGGCGATGGTGGCCGGGGTCAGCCCGGCGTCACCCAGTCGCCGCTGGACGTACGCCCGCACCTGGGCGAGCAGCGCCCGGCGGCGTACCTCGCGGGGCATCTCGTCCTCGGCGACCAGGTACCGGCCGAGCATGGTGGAGATCAGGTCCAGCGCCACCCCGCCCAGCCGCTCGGCGTCGGCCTGCTGGTACTGCTCCGGATGGGTGGTGATCCGGGTCAGGTACTGGGCGACCAGCGCGCCGATCCCCTCGCTTGCCGACATCCGGCCGGCCAGCAGCGGGGCGAGCTGGTCCGGGGTGAGCGGGATCGCCCCGTAGGGGACCAGGGCGACGATCGAGGCGGCGTGCTCCGCGCCGTTGCCGTCGCCGAGGTGGCTCACCTCGTGCGGCCGGGAGCCGTCGTAGAAGGTGAATTCACCGGGGCCGAGCCGGCTCTCCCGCCCGGCCTGCCCGGCGACGCCGGTGCCGTTGGTGGTGAGGGCGAGCATGTGGAAGTCCACCTCGGTGCGCCGGACCAGCTTCGGGGTGCGGACCGCCTCCAGTGACGGGTAGCGGTAGCGCACCAGCCGGATCGGGCCCAGCTCGACGAACTCGGCGCGGGCCCGGAAGTCGTGCTGGTGGTCGGAGCGGATGCGCAGCGGCGCGGCGGTCCGGGCGACCAGGTCCAGCCACATCCCGAACCGTTCCGTCGGCGGCAGTTGTTCGGTGTCGATCACCGTGCGGTGCACCATGTCCGGCCTCCCCGTCGGCGGGCACTTCCCCTCCATTCTGGACGAAGACCCCACCGGCCCGCTCCGCGCGGGGTCCGGGTGGGCGGTCGGGTTTGCTGCTTCGCCGATTCAGCGGCATCGAAGTGCCCGGGACACCGCACCATCGGCGACATTGGGTCGACCACGGCCGACCGGCCGACGAGACGGCGACGGGCCGGGCCGCCGTGAGGCTGGCCCGGCCCGTCGCCGTGGTCGACGTCAGTCGTTGAGGACCTGGGAGAGGCGGTCGCGGAACTTGCGCTCCGAGTCGCTGACCTGGTCGCCGCCGAGGCCGAGCAGCCCCCCGCTGGACGCCGCCCCGACCACCTGGTCGGCGATCTCCACCAGCCAGTGCCGGTACGCCCCGGCCTCGCCCTCGTCCACCTTCGCGGCCAGCAGGGTGGCCGCCTGTCCGGCCCGGACCAGCACGTCGTCGATGAGCGCCTGCGGGTCGGCCGGCGAGATCACCGGGAGTTCCTCGCCGGCCTCCGGGTCGCCCACCCGGGAGACGATCTCCCCGGCGACGGCGGCGACGAGCGGGCTGGCCGACTCCCGGCCGGCGGAGATGGTCTCCAGCCCGGCCGCGTTCTCGGCGCGGGTGCGTCGGGCGCCGTCCGACTCGGCGGCGCTGGCCGCGGTCAGGACCGACTGCGGCAGGCCGACCAGCAGCCCCCACTCCTCGTCGGAGAACCCGAACCCGGTGTACGCCGGCTGTTCGATCACGACTGAGCCCCTCTCGGTTCGTTTCACTGCAGGCACCGCACGCGGGCGGTCGCCCGGGTCAGGCTAGTCCAGCGTCAGCAGACCCTGTTCGGACACCACGCGCACGGAGAGCGTCTTGTAACCCACCTCGTCGAAGAGCACCGTCATCCGGTCCTCCTCGTAGTTGAGCACCAACCCGGGGCCCCACTCCGGGTGCCGCACCTGGCTGTGCACCGGGAACGGGCCGACCGCGCCGTCGCTTGCCACGCTGGTGCCGGCGTGGCAGTTGTCGCAGTGCCCGCAGACCTGCGACATCTGCTCGCCGAAGTAGGCCAGCAGCACCTGCCCCCGGCAGCCGGTGGTCTCGGCGAAGGCGCGCATCATGTCGGTACGCGAGCGGGTCACCGTCTGCTGCCGTTCGGCCTCGGCCAGGGCCGCCGCGCCCGCCTCGACCGGGGTGGGGGAGTAGCGCGGTGCGCCGATCTTCTGCCCGGCCCGGGGTTCGGCCGCCCCGATCTGCTCCAGCAGGGCCAGGTACTGCCCGAGCTTGCGCGGCCCGAGGCCGGTCGCCTCGCGCAGCGCCTTCTTCGTCGTCGCCCGGCGACGCAGCAGCGCGGCCAGGTCCCGCAGTTCGGTCTCGTCCGGCAGGCCGCCGGAGAAGAAGCGTTGCAGGCCGACGTCCTCGGCCCGCCACAGCAGCAGCACCCGGGCCGGCGCACCGTCGCGCCCGGCCCGGCCGATCTCCTGGAAGTAGCTGTCCGGCGAGTCGGGCAGCGCCATGTGCACCACCCAGGCGATGTTCGGCTTGTCGATGCCCATGCCGAACGCCGACGTCGCCACCATGATCGGCACCTGGTCGGCGAGGAACGCCTCGTGCAGCCCGTGCCGGGCGGCGGTGGGCATACCGCCGTGGTAGTACTCCGCCGGGAAACCGGCCGTGGTCAGCCGCTCGGCCAGCTCCTCGGCGGCCCGCCGGGTCGGCACGTAGATGATGCCGGGCCGCTCGTCGTCGCGTAGCAACGCGATCAGCCGCCGCCAGCGGTAGTCGTCGGTGGGGCAGTAGGCGACCTCGACGAACAGGTTCGGCCGGTCCAGCCCGGAGACCACCACCTCGGGGTCGCGCAGCCGCAGCCGGGCGATGATGTCGTCGCGTACCGGTGGGGAGGCGGTGGCGGTCAGCGCCACCACCGGCGGACGGCCGAGACCGTCGATCAGGTGGCCCAACGCCAGGTAGTCGGGGCGGAAGTCGTGCCCCCACGCCGAGATGCAGTGCGCCTCGTCGATCGCCACCAGGGCCGGTCGCAGCGACTTCACCTCGGCCATCCGGTCGGGGTTGGCCAGCGCCTCCGGGGTGATGAAGAGGAACTCCGCCCGCCCCTGCCGGATCTCCTCGATCGCCTCGGCCTGCTGGGCGGCGCTCTCGTCGGAGCTGATCCGGACGGCGCGCAGCTCGGGGCGCTGGCGTTCGTTGAGCGCGGCGATCTGGTCCTGCTGGAGGGCCAGCAGGGGGGAGATCACCACCGTCGGCCCGGGGATCAGGCTCGCCGGGATCTGGTAGATCGCCGACTTGCCGGCTCCGGTGGGGAGCACCACCAGGGCGTCGCGTCGTTTCATCACCGCGCGCATGGCGGCGAGCTGGTTGGGCCGCAGCGCTTTCCAGCCGAACAGGCTGCGCGCCGCGCGGCGCAACGTCGTCGAGTGCATGGACAGCTTCATCGAGGGCCGGAGGTACCCGGGCGGATCGACCCCGAAACCGCTCCCACCGGATCGGGCACACCGCCCATGCCGGCCGGTACGGCGCAGGTCAGGCGCGGTGACCGGGTGCGCACGCCCGGTCGACCACGGGTCACCGACGGCGGTGCGTGTCGGTGACCCGTGGACGGTGGGATTCAGCGCAGGTGGGGGAGCACCTCACGTTGGTAGAGGTCGAACAGGCCCGGCCAGTGCGGGCCGGCGTTGCCCACGTAGACCTCGTCGAAGCCGGCCTTGGCGTACCTGTCGATCATCTCCAGGTGCGCGTCGGCGCTGTTGCCGCAGACGAAGCCCTGCCGCACCTGATCCGGCGTGACCAGTTGGGCCGCCTGCTCGAAGTGCCGGGGGGAGGGCAGCACCTGGGACAACTCGCCCGGCACCCCGGCGTTGGGCCACGTCTCGTACGCGATCCGCGCGCCCTCGTCCTCGGTGTCGGCGTACGCGGCCTTGAAGCCGGCCTGGCACGGCTTGTCGCCGCCGCCGTTGTCCCGGAACCGGCTGACCAGGTCGCCGTCGGGCATCATGCTGACGTAGCCGTCGCCGATCCGGGCGGCCAGGTCGACGGCCTTGGGTCCGAAGCCGGAGACGTACACCGGCGGGGGTGTGTCGGGCAGCGTGTAGACGCGGGCGTGCTCCACCGTGTAGTGCCGGCCGTGGTGGTTGACGAAGTCGCCCCGCCACAGTTCCCGCATCACCTCGACGGCCTCCTCCAGCATCTCCAGCCGGACGTCGGTCTGCGGCCAGGCGTCGCCGAGGATGTGCTCGTTGAGCGCCTCGCCGGTGCCGACGCCGAGGACGAACCGGCCGGAGTGCATGACCGCGCTGGTCGCCGCCGCCTGCGCCAGCACCGCCGGGTGGATGCGGACCGTGGGGCAGGTCACCGCCGTGCTCACCGGCAACGTGGTGACCTGGCTCAGCGCCCCGATGACGGACCAGACGAAGGGGCTCTGCCCCTGGGCGTCCGTCCACGGGTGGTAGTGGTCGGAGATCCACAGTGCCTGGAAGCCGGCCCGCTCGGCGGCCCAGGCCTGCTCCAGCAGTTGCGCCGGGGTGAACTCCTCACTGGACAGGAAGTAGCCGATCCTCATGGTGCCCCCTCGCTGGGCGCGCCGCCGGGTGCGGCGTGACATCCGCTAGCGGTACCCCGGCCGGCGCGGGATCAGTCGGCCGGCGGCGGCCGAACTCAGCGGCGGCCGAACATGGCCCGGATGGCGGCCAGCAGCAGCAACCCGCCGACCACCAGGCCGAGCAGGCGTACGCCGGGGATGTCGGCCGGCGAGGTGGCGTCGGCGAGCGGCGGCAGGTCCATCCCCGCACTGTCGCACGTCGCCCCGACCGACGCCAGACAGTAACAGTAAGGTTTATTGACTATTACCTCGCCCGGTGTGACCATGGCAGCACCGCGACGGCATCGGGCCGTCGACACGCGACGGGGGTACCGGGGCCGGATGAACGAGCGCAACCTGGCGGGTCTGGCCGCCACCGTCCTGCAACCCGGCTTCGTCGGCACCACCCCGCCCGACTGGGTCTGCCGGTGGCTGGCCGAGGGGCTCGGCGCGGTGGTGCTGTTCGCCCGCAACGTCGTCGACCCGGAACAGGTGGCCGCGCTCACCGCGACGCTGCGCGCCGAACGCCCCGACGTGCTGGTGGCCATCGACGAGGAGGCCGGCGACGTCACCCGGATCGAGTCCGGCCGGGGCAGCTCCCGCCCCGGCAACCTCGCCCTCGGCGCGGTCGACGACCCGACGCTCACCGAGGACGTGGCCCGCGACCTCGGCGTCGAACTCGCCGACCTCGGCGTCACCCTCAACTACGCCCCGGACGCCGACGTCAACATCAACCCGGCCAACCCGGTGATCGGGGTGCGTTCCTTCGGCGCCGACCCGCACCTGGTGGCCCGGCACACCGCCGCCTGGGTACGCGGCCTTCAGTCCGCCGGCGTCGCCGCCTGCGCCAAGCACTTCCCCGGCCACGGCGACACCCGGGTCGACTCGCACCACGACCTGCCCCGCATCGGGGCCAGCCGGGCCCGCCTGGACGCCGGTGAGCTGGTCCCCTTCCGGGCCGCCGTCGCCGCCGGGGTGCAGGCGGTGATGACCGGGCACCTGCTGGTCCCCGCCCTCGACCCCGACCTGCCGGCCACCCTCAGCCGCCGCATCCTCGGCGACCTGCTCCGCGAGGAACTGGGCTTCTCCGGCGTGGTGGTCACCGACGCGGTGGAGATGCGCGCCGTCGCCGACCGGTACGGCTTCGCCGGCACCGCCGTCCGGGCCCTCGCCGCCGGAGCGGACGCGATCTGCGTCGGCGGTGAACGCGCCGACGAGGCCGCCGCCCGCTACCTGCGCGACGCGATCGTGGCCGCGGTGCTCGCCGGTGAGCTGCCCGAGGAACGCCTCGCCGAGGCCGCCAAGCGGGTCGGTCAGCTCGCCGAGTGGAGCGCCGCCGCCCGCGCCGGCCGGCCCG
>NZ_JACGMO010000197.1:0-7688 GCF_015354745.1 Micromonospora sp. S-DT3-3-22 | reverse complement strand
GACCGTCGGGGTGACCGGGCCCGTCGGGGCCGCCGCCGCGCGGGCCGGGGCCGACCGGTCGAGCGGCATGACCGGGCGAGGGGTCCCGGTCCGCCCGGTCGGGGCGCCGCACCGGGCCGGGGCCTCGGGGCGGGTGGCACCTGTGCACCGGGCCGCGCCGGGCGGGCGGGCCGGCGTCACCCGTGCGGCGGAACCGGTCCACCGCGTCGGGTCCGCCGGTCGGGTCGGAGGGGTCCACCGCGCGGGGTCCACCGGTCAGGGCGCAGGGACGCACCGCGCGGGGTCCGCCGGGCGGTGTCCCGGGGCGGGTCGGACGGCTGCCGGGGTGGTCGGGCACCTCCTGTGCCGCCTGCCCACGAGTGCCGGCGCGGGTGACGGAGTACCCGGCCGGGGATCTCGGCAGCCAACGGCCCTCGCCGGGGCCGCCCGGCCCCACGAGCCACGCCGGGGGTCCGGCGACACCGGGGGCGGGCGGCCGGGGTGGGCGACGGCCGTGACCGGACATCCGTCGGCGCTGCCGGACCGGTCGGGCCGGGCCGGCCGGCGACTGGCCGTCGTCGTGCCGCTGCCGTCCCGACCGGCCGGTGTCTCCGCTGCTCAGCGGCCGACGACCGGCCGGCGACGACGTGGGGAGGGGGTGCCGCCTCCCGCCGTACCGTTACCGGCGCGCGCCGCCTGACCGCCGCCCTACCGGGGTCCGTCGGCGACCGGGGCGGGCGGGTCGGCACGCATGGCGCGGACCGCCTCCCCGGCGAACAGGCACGCGGCCCGGTGGCCGGGGCCCACCTCGACCGGTGGCGGGTCGGTCCGGGCGCAGGCGGGGCGGGCCTGCGGGCAGCGGGTCCGGAACCGGCAGCCGCTCGGCGGACCGGTCGGGCTGGGCAGGTCGCCGGTGAGGATGATCCGCCGCCGGTTCCGTTCCACCCGGGGGTCGGCCACCGGGACCGCCGACAGCAGCGCCGCCGTGTAGGGGTGCGCCGGTTCGCGCCAGAGCTGCGCCGGGGTGCCGGTCTCCACGATCCGGCCCAGGTACATCACCGCGATCCGGTCGCTGAGGTGCTCCACGGCGGCCAGGTCGTGCGCGATGAACAGGTAGGTGAGCCCGAGGTCCCGTTGCAGCCGGCGCAGCAGGTTCATGATCTGCGCCTGCACGCTCAGGTCGAGCGACGCGATCGGTTCGTCGAGGACGATCAGGTCGGGTTCCCCGGCCAACGCGCGGGCTATGCCGACCCGTTGGCGTTGGCCGCCGGACAGTTCGTGCGGATGCCGACCGGCCGTCTCCGGCCGCAGGCCCACCAGGTCGAGCAGTTCGGCGACCCGGTGCCGGCGGGCCTGCGCCGAGGGGGCCAGCCGGTGCACGACCAACGGTTCGGCGATGCTGGCGCCGACGGTGCGGCGCGGGTCCAGCGACGCCTGCGGGTCCTGGAAGACCATGGCCACCCGGCGGCGCAGCCCGCGCAGCCGGCGACGCGACCAGCCGGTGACGTCCTGCCCGCCGACGGTGATCCGGCCGCCGGTCGGGGCCACCAGCCGCAGCAACGCCAGGCCGGTGGTGGACTTGCCGCTGCCGGACTCCCCCACCAGGCCCAGGGTCTCGCCCGCCCGTACGGTCAGCGACACGCCGTCCACCGCCCGCACCGGTGGGCCACCGGGGCTGGGGAACCAGACCGTGAGGTCGTCGAGTTCGGCGATCGTTCCCGTACTCATCGGTCCTCCGGGGTGGACGGGGCCGGGTCGTCACCGGCGGGCCGGGTCCCGGCAGCGGTGGCGGGGTAGAAGGTGCGGACCCGGTGGGCGGGGGCGATCGGGACCAGCGGCGGCAGCTCGTGGGCGCAGCGGGCGTCCCCGCGCACCGGGCAGCGGGGCCAGAACGCGCACCCGGGCGGCAGGTCGAGCGGGCTGGGTGGCGCGCCGGGGATCGCCGCCAGGTCCTCCCCCGCCGCGCCGGGCCGGGGCCGGGCCGCCAGCAGGGCCCGGGTGTACGGGTGCCCCGGCGCGACGAAGACCGCGTCGACCGGGCCCTGCTCGACGATCCGGCCCCCGTACATGACCGCGACGGTGTCGGCGATCCCGGCCACCACCCCGAGGTCGTGGGTGATCCAGACGACCGCGGTGCCGAGCCGGCGGCGCAGGTCGGCGACGAGTTCGACGATCTGCGCCTGGGTGGTGACGTCCAGCGCGGTGGTCGGCTCGTCGGCGATCAGCAGGGCCGGTTCGCAGGCCAGGGCCATCGCGATGACGACCCGTTGCCGCATCCCGCCGGAGAACTCGTGCGGGTGGGCGTCCACCCGCCGGCCGGGCGCCGGGATGCCGACCAGGTCGAGCAGCTCGACGGCGCGGGAGCGGGCCTGCCGCCGGCTCATCCCGAGGTGCTCCTCGCACGCCTCGGCGACCTGCCGACCGACGGTCAGCACCGGGTTGAGGGTGGTCATCGGGTCCTGGAAGACGAAGCCGACGTGCCGGCCCCGCCACCGGCGACGGTCCGACCCGGACATGCCGGTCAAGTCGCGGCCCAGCAGCCGGACCCGGCCGGTGACGGTGGCCGACCGTGGGGCCAGCCCGGTGGCGGCGAGCACGGTCATGCTCTTGCCGCTGCCGGACTCCCCGACCAGGGCGAGGGTCTCGCCGGGAGCCACCGACCAGTCGACGCCGGCGACCGCGCGGGCCGGGCCGTTGCGGGTGCCGAGGGTGACCGTCAGGTCGCTGATCTCCAGCACCGGCGCGTCCCCGGCGGCCCGGGGCGACGGTACGGCGGGTCCGCTCATCGGGTGCTCCTGCGGGCTTCGCTGACGGTGAGCTGACGGGGGTCGAGCACGTCGCGCAGGGCGTCACCGACCAGGTTGAACGCGAGCACGGTCAGGAAGATCGCCGCGCCGGGGAAGAACCCCAGCCACCAGGCGTCGGTGACGAAACCGCGCCCGTCGTAGAGCATCCGGCCCCAGGCCGGCGCGGGAGGCTGGACGCCCAGCCCCAGGAAGGACAGCGCCGCCTCGGACAGGATCGCGAAGGCCAACGACAGGGAGGTCTGCACGATCAGCGGGGCGGCGATGTTGGGCAGCACGTGCCGGCGCAGGATGCGCAGGTCGGAGGTGCCGATGGAGACGGCGGCCCGGACGAAGACCTGCTCCCGTACGGCGAGCACGCTGGCCCGGGTCACCCGGGCGAAGATCGGGCTGTAGACCACCCCGATGGCGGTCATCGCGGTGACCAGACCCGGGCCGAGGACCGCGACGATCGCCACGGCGAGCAGCAGCACCGGGAACGCGAACAGCACGTCCATGCCGCGCATGAGGACGTTATCCGTCCAGCCGCCGTACCAGCCGGCGAGCAGGCCGACGGTGACCCCGACGGCCAGGGCGATACCGACGCTGACCAGGCCCACCTGCAACGACACCCGGGCCGCCAGCAGCACCCGGCTGAGCACGTCGCGGCCCAGTTCGTCGGTGCCGAACGGGTGCGCGCCGCTGGGTGGACGGAGCATCTGGTCGACGTCCACGTCGTTGATCCCGGCCGGCGCGAGCCACTGCCCGGCCAGCCCGACGACCAGCAGGACCAACAGCACCACCGTGCCGGCGACGGCCGGCGGGTCGTGCCGCAGCGCGGTCAGCGCACGGCGCAGGGCGCCCGCCTCGGCGGCCGTCACCGACGGACGGTCGTCGACCGGGTCGACCGGCGGCACGGCGGCGGGGGTCGACGCCCGCTCCCCGGCGCTCATCGCAGCGTGATCCTCGGGTCGAGGCGGGCGTAGAGGACGTCCACCAGCAGGTTCACCAGCAGGAACAGGGTGGCCACGAAGAGCACCGCGCCCTGCAGCACCGGATAGTCCCGGGCCTGGACGGCGTCGTAGGTGAGCCGGCCGACGCCCGGCCAGGCGAACAGCACCTCGATCACGATCACCCCACCGACCAGGCTGGCCAGCTGCACCCCGACCACGGTGACCACCGGGACCAGCGCGTTGCGCAGCACGTGCCGTACGACCACCACCCGGCGGCGCAGCCCCTTGGCCTCGGCGGTGCGGACGTAGTCCTCGGCGAGCACCTCCAGCACCGAGGACCGGATGAACCGGGTGAGGATGGAGGCGGTGACCAGGCCGACGGCGGCGGCGGGCAACACCACGTGCGACGCCCAGCCCACCGGGTCGTCGGTGAGCGGCACGTAACCCGACGGGGGCAGCCAGCCGAGCACCCCGGCGAAGAGCAGGATGCCCATGATGCCCATCCAGAAGTCGGGGACGGACACGCCGAACTGGCTGAACACCCGGGCGGCGTGGTCGACGAACGAGCCGCTGCGCACCGCGGAGAGCACCCCGAGCGGGAAGGCGACGAGCAGGGCGAGCAGCACGGCGGTCACCGCCAGGGACAGGGTGGCGGGCAGCCGTTCCAGCACGATCGTGGTGACCGGCTGACCGCTGCGGAAGCTGACCCCGAGGTCACCGGTGAGCGCGTTGCCGACATAGCTGAGGTACTGCACCACCAGCGGGCGGTCCAGCCCGGAGCGTTCCCGCAGCGCGTCGTAGGTCTGCTGGTCGAAGCGGGTGCCGAGGGAGACCCGGACCGGGTCGCCGGGGACCAGTTGCAGCAGCAGGAAGACCACCAGGGTCACCCCGAGCAGGACGACGACCGACTGGAGCAGCCGCCGCAGGACGAAGCGTCCCACCTCGCCCCCTCAGCGGTTCAGGGCGACGTCGCGGAACCGGATCGCCCGGTCGGTGCGGACCTGGTAGCCGGTGACCTTGCGGGACCAGCCCTGCACCACGTCCGGGTTGTAGAGGTAGATGTAGCTGGCGTCGTCGACGATCTGCTTCGCGGCCCGCTCGTACGTCTGTTTACGGGCGGCCTCGTCGGTCTGGGTGCGGGCCTGGTCGAGCAGGGTGTCGACGGCGGGGTTGCTGTACTTGTGGAAGTTGAACGTGCCGCCGGTGCGGTGCTGGGCGTAGTAGAACTCGTCCGGGTCGATGTTGCCCAGCCAGCCGAGCAGGAAGGCGTCGAAGTTCCCCTTGCCCTGCTCGTCGAGCCACTGGGCGAAGTCCAGGGTGCGGATCTTCACGGTGATCCCGACGTCCTTCAACTGGGCGGCGATCACCTGGGCGGCGGTGACCGTCTCCGGGTACTCGCTGGTGACCATCAGGTCCATGGTGCGGCCGGTGACGCCGGCCCCGCCGAGCAGTTGCCGCGCCTGGTCCGGGTCGTGCCGGTACGGCGCGTAGTCGAAGTACCAGGAGCTGCCCTTGGGGATGGCGGTCTGGTTGGCGGTGGCCTGGCCGAACTTGGCGGCCTTGGTGATCGCCTCCCGGTCCAGGGCGAACGCGACGGCGCGGCGCACGTTGACGTCGTCGTACGGCTTGCGTGCCTCGTTGAGGGCGAGGTACCAGTAGTCGGTGGAGGGGGTGGTGGCGACGGTCACCGCGCCGTCCTCCTTGAGGGTCGGCACCTGCTGGGGTGGCAGGTTGTCGGTCCACTGCACCTCGCCGCCGCGCAGGTTCTGCAACGCCACCGTCGGGTCCTTGACGAAGGTGAAGGTGACCCCGTCGAGCTTCGGTTTCGGCCCCCAGTAGGCGTCGTTGCGGGTCAGTTTGATGGTGTCGCCGGAGGTGTAGGAGGCGACGGTGAACGGGCCGCTGCCCACCGGCCGGGTCGTGATCGCGCCCGACTCCACGTTGGCCTTCTGGACGATCGCGACGCCCTTGAAGCCGCCGAGGTTGGCCAGCAGGTTGGGGGTGGGCGCGGTCAGGGTGACCACCACGGTGGCCGGGTCGGGCGCGGTCACGGTCTTGACGGTGGCGAACTTGTACGCCGCGTTCAGCTTCTCGTTGATGATCCGCTGGTAGGAGTAGACGACGTCCTGTGCGGTCAGCGGCGATCCGTCGGAGAACCGGGCCCCCTCGCGGAGGGTGAACGTCCAGGTGAGCTGGTCGCTGCTGGTGGTCCACTTCGTGGCCAGCGCGGGCCCCATCTTCAGGTCGGCGTCCGGCTCGACCAGGGTGTCGTAGACGTTCTCCAGCACCTGGAAGCTGTAGTAGGCCGAGGTCTTGTGCGGGTCGAGCTGGTCGGGTTCGCCGCCGATGGCGGCGGTGAGCGTGCCGCCTGTCGATCCCCCGGCGGTGGACCCGCCGTCGACGTCGACGCTCTCTCCGGCGCTGCACCCGGCCAGCGCGGTCAGGGCGACGGCGAGCGCCGCCGCGACGATCTTCGATCTGGTCATGGACTCGGTCACCCTTCGTCGCCTGGCAGATCAGAAGGGCGAGTCTTCTCCGCCGGGCGGCGCGATGTCAACAATAACCGATCAAACCGGGGTGAAAGCCCAGAAATCAGCGCGATCGACGACCGTCGCGGGTGGAGGGTGCACAGCGGACCGCTCCCGTACCGGCTCTGTTTCCCGTCCGACGCCTGTCGAAACCCGGGCCGCCGGTCAGTCGTCGGCGGGGCGGGTGAGGGTGCGGCTACGCCCCCGGAACTCGGCCACCACCTCGCCGTCGCGGCTGACGGTCACGTCGTAGATGCCGCTGCGGCCGTACCGGACGCGTTCGGTGGCGGACGCGGTCAGCAGGTCGCCCTCACGGACCGGACGCAGGAAGCTGATCTCGCCGCCGGCCGCGACGGTGGCCGGGCCGTGCGTGTTGCAGGCCAGCGCGAAGGCGGTGTCGGCGAGCAGGAAGACGAACCCGCCGTGGCCGATGCGGTGGCCGTTGAGCATCCCGGCGGTCACCCGCATCCGGGCCACCGCCGTGCCATCGGCGGCGTGGACCAGCTCGATGCCGAGCCCCCGGGACGCCACGTCGGCGTCGAACATGTCGTGGGCCGCGGTCCGGGCCGGCGGCACCGCAGCGCCGTCGGTCCGCCCGGCGAGGTCCGCTTCGCGGGGGTACGGGCTGCGGTCCGGCACTGTTCCTCCTGACGGTCGGGGCACGCTGACGGTCGTGGCGCGACGACCGGCACCCGGCCGGCCGCCCCGCCGACCGTACGCCGTCGGTGGGCACCGGCCACGGCACCCGGGCCGGCCGGGCTATGCTCACGGACGAGTCGGCGGTGGGGCCCGCCGTCCCGGCCCGACCGGGAGAACCGCGCGGACGCGCCAACGGTCCCTGCCAGTGCTCGGTGATACTGGTGGGGAGGTCCCGGTGACGTCACCGTCGTCGCGGCGCGTCGATCCCGACGTCGACCTGCGGGTCCCGGCCGACCGGGGCGAACTGGCCGCGCACCCGGCCGCCGTGCTGGGCGTGGTCGCCGCCGGTGGGGCGCTCGGGGCGCTCGCCCGTGCCGGGGTGCAGGCCGCCCTGCCGCACACCCCGACCGGTTTCCCCTGGTCCACCTTCACGGTCAACGTCACCGGGTGCCTGCTGATCGGGGCGCTGATGGCGGTGCTCGGCCGACGGCGGACCGGCCCGCTGGTCCGGCCGCTGCTCGGGGTGGGTGTGCTCGGCGGGTTCACCACCTTCTCCGCGTACGCGATGGACGTCCACCGGGTGCTGGCCGCCGGGGCCGCCGGGACGGCGCTGGGCTACCTGGTCGCCACCCTGGTCGGTGGGCTCACGGCCGTCGCCGCCGGCGACGCCGTGGCCGGCCGGCTGCTGGACCGCAGCGACCGACGCCGACCCGGCGGCGCCCTGCTCGGCCTGGTGCTCGTGCCGTTCGGGAAGTACCCGGCCAATCCCCCGGCGGTCGGCAACCCCGACACCATCGACCAGCGCA
>NZ_JACGMO010000196.1:0-7768 GCF_015354745.1 Micromonospora sp. S-DT3-3-22 | reverse complement strand
GTACCCCCCGGCCAGCAACCGCCCCCCGGGGCCGGCGTACCCGTCCCCGGCCTGCCGGGGCCCGCCGGGTTCGGTACCGGCGGCCGGCCGGCACAGTGGGGTGGGGCACCCGGGGCCTGGACCCCGACCCCGCCCCCGCCGTCGTTCCTGAGCACCCGGTGGCCCGGTCCCCGACCCGCCACCGGCTGGGCGGTGCCGGCGGCGGTGCTGGCCGGCGCGTTGGGCGTGGCGTTCTTCGTCCCGCTGACCCGCACCGGCATCGGCTGGTTCCTCGGCTGGCTGGTCCTCACCGTCGGGGTGGTCGCGGCCGTCCGGCGCACCGCCGACGCGCTGACCCGCACCGACAGGCTGATCCGGGGCGGTTGGGCGGTGGCCGCGCTGGCGCTGCTGGCCGTGCCGGCATTCCGTAACGCCTGGTGGCTGGTGACCTTCTGCGTCCTCGGGGCGCTGGGCTGCGCGGCCCTGGCGATCGTGGGCGGCAGGCAGGTCCGTTCCCTCCTGTTCAGCCTGGTCGCGGCCCCGTTCGCGGCGCTGCGCGGGCTGCCCTGGGTACGCCGGCACGTGACCGCCACCGGCGGCGGCCAGATGGTGCCCCGGGTCGCCGGCTCGGTCGTCGCCACCGCCGTGGTGCTGCTCGTCTTCGGGCTGCTGTTGTCCTCCGCCGACGCCGCGTTCGACCAGGTGCTCGGCGCGGTCGTGCCCGAGGTCAACGTCGGCACGGTGATCCGCTGGCTCTTCCTGGCCGCCGTCGGTGGATCGATCGCGGTCGCCGCCACGTACACCCTGGCCGCGCCGCCGGACCTGTCGACCGTCGACCGGGAGGGCCGGCGGCGGCTGGGCATGCTGGAGTGGGCCCCGGCCATCGCCGCCCTGACGCTGCTCTTCGTCGGTTTCGTCGCGGTCCAGTTCACCGTGCTCTTCGGCGGTCAGCGGCACGTCCTGCGCACGGCGGGCCTGAGCTACGCCGAGTACGCGCGCAGCGGATTCTGGCAGCTGACCGTGGTGACCCTGCTGACCGTGGCCGTGCTGGGCGGGGTCAGCCGCTGGGCGCGACGCGAGACCCGGGCCGAACGGGTCCTGCTGCGGGTCCTGCTCGGGCTGCTCAGCGCGCTCAGCGTGGTGATCGTGGTGTCGGCGCTGTCGCGCATGTACACCTACCAGAAGGTCTACAGCTTCACCGGCGAACGGATCTTCGTGATGGCGTTCGAGCTGCTGCTCGGCGCGGTCTTCCTGATGATCCTGGCGGCGGGCGTACGGTGGCGGGGCCGCTGGATTCCCGGCGTCACCGTCGGGCTGGCCGTGGTGATGCTGCTCAGCCTGGCCGTGCTCAACCCGGAGGACTACGCGGCCCGCCGCAACATCGCCCGGTACGAGCAGTCCGGCAAGATCGACGCCTGGTACCTGCGGGCACTCTCCGCCGACGCCACCCCCGCCCTGGCCAACCTGCCGGACCGGGTCCGCCGCTGCACGCTGAGCTGGATCGACGACGACCTCGCCGAACCCGACCCGTGGTACGCCTGGAACCTGGGCCGCAGCCGGGCCCGCGCGGAGCTGAAGCGGCTGGGCCCACGCGCGGTCGGCGGGCAGAAGGACTGCAAGGCCGCCGACCAGTTCGACCTGCCGAAGACCCGACGCACCCCGCGCTGACCTCCCCGCGCCCGGTCGGGCCGGACGGGCGGGTCGGGCCGGACGGGCGGGTCGGGCCGGACGGGCGGGTCGGGCCGGACGGGCGGCGGGCCCGGTTGCGGCGACGACGCGGCGGTACGGTCAGCGGCCGGTGCCCGCCGCGCGGATCGGCTGGGCCCGCCACCCGGCCTCGTCCCGGGGTGGACGGGGCGGGTGGGCGCACAGGACGTACGAGTCGGGGGCCGTCGCGCCGTGCCGGCCGCCGAGCGTGGCCATCACCGCCGCGTG
The DNA here is from genome assembly GCF_015354745.1 of Micromonospora sp. S-DT3-3-22. Taxonomy (NCBI): domain Bacteria; kingdom Bacillati; phylum Actinomycetota; class Actinomycetes; order Micromonosporales; family Micromonosporaceae; genus Micromonospora; species Micromonospora sp. S-DT3-3-22. The sequence continues at coordinate 5,854 of NZ_JACGMO010000196.1, read as the reverse complement.
CAGTTCGCGGGGGCCGACGCGCGGGCCCGCCGGGGCGGCGTAGCCGACGAGGGACCGGCTGCCGCCGGGCCCGGTGCGCAGGACGATCCGGGCGGTCGGGTCGCCGGCCGCGGCCCGGAGCACCTGTTCGCTGGCGGTGACGTCGATCCAGGCGGCGTCGATCTCCACCCACTCCGGACCGCGTACCACCTTGTCGAGGTCGACGAGATCGCCCAGCCGGGCGAGGTCGATGTCCCGCTCGGCGGCCGTCAGCAGGATGCGTTCCATCGACCACAGCAGGGCCGCCGCCTCGTCGGTGGTCACGTGCCGCACGTCGTGGGTGAGACCGACCACGACGGTGGGCCGGGTGTGCAGGATGGTGAGCCGGACGGGGTCGGTGGTGGTGGCGTCCAGGCCGCTCTCCACCTCGGTCCCGTGCACCGGCACCCCCGCCCGCCCGTCGAAGACGCCGCCCCGGGTGCTGCTCATGTCGTTGATCACCAGGTCCCGGTGCCGCTGGCAGCCCCGCTGGGAGCCGATCGACTGGACCGACTCCTCCACGGCGGTCGCGTCGAAGTAGGCGTACTGGTAGGCGTTGAAGATCGCCAGGTGGGTCCGGCGCAGGGTCTCGTGGAACGAGGGGGCCGGACTGAACGGGACCAGCGCGCTCTGCGCGATGCTGCCGACGAAGTTCTGCATCCGGGGCAGCGCGCGGTTGCTGTAGAGGGCCTCCAGCGCCGCCAGTTCGGTGCCGGTCCACCAGGACAGCAGGGTCGCCATGGTGGTGACGAGGACGCTGGCCGGGGTGACCCTGGTCCGCCTGGCGACCGCGTCGATCGCCTCGGCGACCGGCCCGGACCGCAGGGTCGCGAGGCGGAACTCCGCCGGCCCCTCCCGCCGGGCCGGCACGGAGAGCAGGCAGGGCGGAATGGTGTGCAGTTGCTGCCGCCAGTAGGCGAGGGTCCGCGCCATCCGTCGCCGCGCCTGCGGGGTCCGCTCGTGCTCGGCCTGGTCGGCGGGCTGCCAGGCCGGCGGGCCCACGGTGCGGTCGGCGGGGGACGCGACGAGCCCGACGAGTTCGTCCAGCACGAGGTTCGCGGCCACCAGGTCCGCGACGGCGTGGGAGAACTCGAAGACGGCCCGGACGGGCACCCCGGCGTCCGTGGTCACCGCCATCCGGACGGGGAACTCGGCACCGTGGTCGAACGGGCGGGGCGGATCACTGATCCAGGTCCGGTCGTACGCCCCCGACCCGAGTTCGAGCAGCAGCAGGTCGACATGCCCGTCCCGGGTCACCACCTGGGCCCGTTCCACGCCGGGGCCCACCTCGTACACCGTGCGTAGTCCCTCGTGGCGGGAAACCAGCACGCCGACCGCCGCGCGGACGTCGTCGACGGTACGGCCGGCGGGCAGGTCCGCGTACCCGACGAACACCGCGCCGCTGCCCTCGTGCGGCAGCCAGTCGAAGACGTTGCTCTGACCGTGGGGCATCGGCCACCGGCCCGCGCGGAGCCCGGCGAAGGGCACCCGCACCGTCCGTACGGCGGTCGACGTCTCGGCTGTGGTCATCTGGCTACCCCCGGGTCGGGATGGGTCGGACGGACACGGGACCGGTCACTCCCGGGGACCGGGCACCACGCCGCCGGGCACCGCGTCCCGGTCGGCTGCCGGTCCACCGGCCGGGGCCGGGTCGGCGTCGGTGGGCGCGGGTTCCGGGGCCGGTTTCGGGTGCGTCAGCAGGCGCAGCCCGGCCAGCAGGATCACCAGCGACAGGACGGCGAGCAGGAGCCGGTGGTCGACGACGACGATGAGGGCGGCGGCGATGCCGATGGCCGCCGTCTGCGGGATCGTCACCAGCATCCCCGCCGTGGTGAAGGCCCGCCCCAGCAGCCGCGACGGGGTGTGCCGCTGCAACAGGGTGTTCCAGCCGATCGAGAACCAGGTGACCGCGAGCCCGATGCCGACCGCCCCGCCCAGCACCACCGCCGTCGCGCCGACGGCCAGGGCGGCGCAGCCCACCCCCAGGCCGATCAGGGCACCGCCGATGGCCCGCGCCTCGCCGACGCGGCGCAGCAGCCACGCCCCGGTGAAGCCGGCGACGATGGAACCGATCCCCTGGACGCTGACGATCACCCCGAAGAACGCCGCCGGCCGGTGCAACCCGTCCTCGACCACCACGAAGATGATCGGCTCCAGGAAGCCCACCGCCCCGAACGCGACGGCGCTGACCACGGTGACCTGGGACAACAGCGGAACCGACCGGATGTGACGCAGGCCGGCTAGCAGCTCGGTGCCGAACCGCTCCCCGCTGCGTTCCGGTGGCGACTCGACGACCCGCACCGTGGCCAGCGCGGTGATGGCGGCGAGGAAGGTCAACGCGTCGATCAGCGCCAGCAGGTGACCGCCGAACGCGGCGTAGATGCCGGAACCGACGAGCGGCGCGAGAATCCGGGTGAACCCGAACAGGGTGCCGAACGCCGCGTTGGCCGAGCCCAGGTCACTGTCGGGCAGCAGATCCTTGAGCAGGGCGTTGCGCCCCGCCATGAGCACCGTGGCGACGCAGCCGTGCACGATGGCGACGCCGTAGATGATCCAGGTGTGTTCGGCGGTCCGTACCAGCAGCAGCGCCAGCACCGCCAGCCCGGCTATCGCGTTGGTGGCCATCAGCAGCGGCTTGCGGCGTACCCGGTCGATCTGCCGTCCGGCCAGCGGAGCGAACAGCACCGGCAGGCCCATCGCCAGGAACACGGCACCGGCGGCCGAGTTGCTCCCGGTGAGGTCCTTGACCCAGATGCCGAGGGCCAGCAGCAGCGCGGTGTCCCCGAAGCCCGACAGGGCGTCGCCGACGTACAGCCGGCGGAACCGGGCGTCCCTGAACGCGGTCACTCAACTCAGCGCCTCTCGGTGGTTGGTGGCACGGCCGACGGGTTCCAGCCGTACCTGCAGGTGGCGGTAGCCGTGGACCAGGTTGGAGCGCAGCGGCACCGGTTCGCCGACCACGGACACCGAGTCGACGAACTCGGCCAGCGCGAGCAGCAGTGCCCGCAGTTCCAGCCGGGCCAGCGCCGCGCCCAGGCAGTGGTGCGGGCCGTACCCGAAACCCAGGTGGTTGGCGGGGCGGCCGGGACGGAACTCGTCGGCCGCCGCGAAGTGCCGGGGGTCGCGGTTTGCCGCCGGCAGCCAGGCCACCACCGCCTCGCCGCTGGCCACCCGCTGACCGGGCAGTTCGACGTCCTCGGTGGCGACCCGCAGCACGTGCATCGCGGGTGAGGTCCACCGGATGACCTCCTCGACGAGCGGCCCGACGAGGTCCGGATCGGTCCGCAGCCGGTCCAGGGTCCCGGCGGCGGTGGCCAGCGCGTGGAAGCAGCCGGCGATCGCGTGCCGGGTCGTCTCGTTGCCGCCGACCAGGACGTTGTCGCAGTTGAGGAGCACCTCGCGCAGGTCGAACCGGGGGTCGCCGGCCAGCGCGCTGATCAGGTCGTCACCCGGGCTGCGCCGCCGCTCGGCGACCAGGTCGGCGAGGTAGAGGATCATCTCGGAGTGCGCCGCGTCCGGGGGCATCCGGTCGAAGGAGCTGTCCGCGCCGCCGAAGGCGTGGCTGGTCAGCTCGATCAGCATGTCCCGGTCGGTCGCCGGCACGCCGAGCAGGCGGCAGACGACGCTCGCCGGGATCACCGGCCCGAGGGAGGCGGCGACGTCGAGGCCGCCCGCCGCCACGGCGTCCGCGACGAGCTGGCGGACCTCCTGCCGGACGGTGTCCTCCAGCGACTCGGCCATCGCCCTCGACAGGAACGGCATGATGACGCTGCGCAGCCGGGTGTGCCGGGGGCCGTCGGCGACCACCAGCATCCCGCCGCCCGCCTTGTCGGGGTGGTCGCGGTCGAAGCCGATCATCATGCCGTACTCGGAGGTGAACGCGGCCTTCGGTGCCAGGACCGCGCGGCACCCGGCCAGCGAGAAGACCGACCAGAAGCCGCCCGGTGAGGTGCCTGCGTCGCTCCACAGCACGGCGTCGGCGGCGGCGTACCGACGCCACCGGGCGAACCGGCCGGGGTCGAGGTACAGGTCAGGGTCGCCCAGGTCCATCGCCGTTCCCCCTCTGCTCGGTCCGCACCAGGTCGGCGATCTCCCGGGCCAGGTCGGCGAAGGACGGCCGGCGGAACACGGTGACGATCCGCAGGTCGACACCGAACCGCCGGTGCACCGCGCCGACCAGGTGCAGGGCCTTGATCGAGGTGCCGCCGAGCGCGAAGAACTGACTGTCCGCGCCGAACTCGGCGACCCCCAGCAGGTCCCGCCAGATGTCGGCGAGCCCGGCGGCGACCGGGTCCCCCGCCGGTACCGCAGCCCCGGACGCACCGCCGGAGACGTCGCCGGACCCGGTGCGGCCGGCGGCCCGGGACGCACCGGCCGAGTCGGCGGCACCGTCGGAGATGGCGGCGCCGTCGGGGCCGGGCGGGCCGGCGGGACGGGGTGGGTCGGCGGGGGCGGGCGGTTCCGGGTCCGGGTCGCGGCCGAGCGCCGCCAGCAGCGCCGCCCGGTCCACCTTGCCGTTGGGGGTCACCGGCAGGGTGGGCAGCCGGTGGCACCGCGCCGGCACCATGTAGGTGGGCAGGTTGGCCCGCAGGAACTCCCGTACCTCGGCCGGGTCGGCCGGGCCCGTCGACACGGCGACCAGTTGCACCGGCTCCGCGTCGGTGACCGCCAGCACCGCGTGGTCACCCACCTGCGGGCAGTCGCCGAGGACCCGTTCCACCTCACCCAACTCCACCCGGAACCCACTGATCTTGACCTGGTCGTCGCGGCGGCCGAGGAACACCACGTCCCCGTCGGGCCGCAGCCGCACCAGGTCGCCGGTGCGGTAGAGCCGCTGGCCGGGCACGACGGCGAACGGGTCCGCGACGAACGCCGCGCAGGTACGCCCCGGATCACCCACGTAGCCGTCGGCCAGCCCCTGCCCACCGACGTACAGCTCACCGGTGCCGCCGGGGGCGACCGGGGTCAACCGGTCGTCGAGCACCCGCAGGTAGCCGCCGTCGATCGGGCCGCCGATCGGGATGACGCCCCGGTCCAGGTCGGCGGGGACGACCTCGTGCGCGGCGGAGAAGGTGGTGTTCTCCGTCGGCCCGTACGCGTTGACCAGGTGCTCGGGCGCACCGGCGGCCAGCATCCGGCGGATCTGCGCCAGCGCGTACTGGTCGCCGCCGACGAGCAGCACCCGTAGCCGGGCGAAGGCGTCGGGCACGTGCGTGACGATCGCGTTGAGCAGCGCGTTCGTGGTGAACATGACGCTCACCCCGGTCTCGGCGAGGAACCGCCCCAGCCGGTACGGCGACAGGGCGACCTCACGGGGCACCACCACCAGCGTCGCGCCCGCGCACAGCGCCCCCCAGATCTCCAGGGTGGCCGCGTCGAAGGCGGTGTTCGACAGGTGCGCGACGACGTCGTCCGGCCCCAGCCGCAGGAAGTTGGAGTGCGGCACCAGGCGCAGGATCGCCTCGTGCGGCACCACCACCCCCTTCGGCGCACCGGTGGACCCGGAGGTGTACATGACGTACGCGGGATGCCGCACCGTCACCGGGACGTGCGCCGACGCGACCGGTCCGGCGGCACCGGCCGCCCCCGCCGCAGCACCGACCGGCGCCAGCTCGATCGTCGGCACCCCGGGCGGCACGTGGTCCTCGCGGCCCCGCTCGCACAGCGCCAGCCGTACCCCGCTGTCCCGCCCGATCGCCCGGCTGCGGGTCGGCGGCTGGGCCACGTCGCCGGCCCGCTGGGCGGCCTGGAGACGGCGCTCCGCCTCCAACAGTTCCGCCTCACGTTCGGTGTCCTGCATGTGCCCTCCCGGTCGTCCGCCGCGTCCCCTCATTCT
>NZ_JACGMO010000195.1:0-8431 GCF_015354745.1 Micromonospora sp. S-DT3-3-22 | reverse complement strand
CCGGCGGGGCGTGACAGCACGGACAACCGGCCGGCTTCGGCGGCGCGGGCCGACATCGCGGACGAGCTGCCGGCTTCGGCGACGGAGGGCGACCTCCTGGACGACCGACCGGGTTCGGTGGTGGACCGCGACACCGGGGACGACCGACCGGGCCGGCCGGGGCACGACACCTCGGACGACCGGCCAGGCCCGCCGGTGGGGCGCGACACGTACCACCCCGAGCCGGTGTCCCCGCCGTCGTCCTTCTTTCTCACCCGGCGTCCGGAGCAGTCCCCGCCGGCCGGGTCTCCGTCGGGAGTGGACCGGGATCACGGCCGGGCCGGTCAGGGGCCGCCGGGCCGGGGACAGGTGGAAGCGGTGCCGCATCCGCCCGTACCGTCGGCGGAGCGGGCCGGGTGGGTGGACCGGCCGGAGCCGTGGACGACGGCCGCACCCACGGACGTGGGGGTCCCGGCGTACCCCGTGGGGGGTGTCACCGCCGCGCCGGTGATGGCGGACGGACGGCCGGGTCCGGCATCGACCACGGCGGAGGGGACCGGGCCGCTGACGCACCGCGCGGGACCGCCGCCCACTCCGGTGGGCGTCGCCGAGCTGCCGGAGCAGGTCCCGGCCGCCCTGGTGGACGGCTTCCGGCAGCAGTACGGCGTGGACGTCGCGGCCGTGCCGGTGTGGCGGGGCGCGGCGGCCACGGAGGTGGTGCAGCAGGCCGGGGCGCGGGCGGCGACCCGGGGCGGCGAGGTGCTGCTGCCGGCGTCGGCCGGGCCACTGGACGCGCCGCCCGCCCGCGCGCTGCTCGCCCACGAGCTGGCCCACGTGGTGCAGCAGCGAACGTTCGGGGCGGCACCGCCGGCCGAGTCGACAGGCACCGGCCGGGACCTGGAGGCGCGGGCGCTCGCCGCCGAGCACGCCTTCGGCGACGGCGGTGGGCCGGGCGTCGGAGGCGTGCTGCCACCCGTCGCGCCGCTGACCGGCGGGGCTGCCGCGCCGACACCCCCGGGCACCGCCGGCACCTGGGGGACCACCCCCGGTGGTGGGCTGACCTGGCAGGCGAACCCCGGTGCGGGCGGCGTACCCCCGGCCGCGCCGACCGGCCCGCCGGCCGCCGCCCACCCGCTCCAGCGGGCGTCGATGGACACCCCGGCGGCCACCCTCGACGACCTGCGGGCGCTGGTGCGGGGCGAACTCGACCACCAGCAGGACCGGGCCGCCGACCAGCCGGCCGGGCCGACGCCGGACGCCCTGCGGGCCGAGGTGGCCGCCGCGACGGCGGCACCCACGATCGACCGGAGCGCGGGCCGGATCGCCGAGGTACGCGACGCGGTGGAGCGGCTGCGGGCGGAGCTGCGCACGGTGGCCGACCGGGGACGGGCCACGGCGGCCCGGCTGGACCGGGACGCCGACCGGGTGCCGGACCGGTCGCCGGGCCGGCCGGTGGACCTGGAGAACCCCGACGACCTGGAGGAACTGGCGGGCCGCCTCTACGGGCGGTTACGCGGACGGCTGCGGCAGGAACTGCTGGTCGACCGGGAACGCAGCGGACGGCTGACCCAGTTCCGCTGAGCACGGCAGGTGGCACGACGCAGGGCAGGTGGCACGCCCGCACGGATGCGGGGCCAGGACGAGGCGACGAGGAGGGCGAAACGATGGCAGGCGGTCTTTCCACCGCGGCCCGCTTGATGGGCGGCTTCTTCGAGGTCACCGGCGTCAACCACCGGTACCTCGTGGTCATCGACGACGAGCGGTACAACCTCGGCTCCTGGTCCCGGGTCTCCGGGCTGGGGGTGACCTGGCAGGTCTGCGAGTACCGGGCCGGGGACAGCAACGACGTCTTCACCTACGTGGGTGAGCCGACCTACAGCCGGATCAGGCTCAGCCGGGCGGTGTGCTTCGACTCGCAGGTCGTCCAGGAGTGGCTCTGCCAGCAGGCCAACCGGTACCGCCCGCTCAGCGGCACGATCCAGCTCGTCGACAGCGTCGGCCTGAAGATCGTCGGCTGGGACCTGAAGCACTTCTTCCCCGTCGGCTGGTCGGTGTCGGAACTCGACCCGAGCCACAGCGGGGTGGCGGTCGAGACCCTGGAGCTGGCGCACACCGGCTTCCTGCACGACGACGTGAAGTTCTCGCTCTGATGGCCGCCGTGTCCGCAGGGCAGCTCGGCGGGATGCTGGGCGACCCGAGCCAGACCGCGCAGGGGCTCGCCGCAGGCGGCCTGCTCCAGATGTTCCGCGACGGGCCGGGGGTCAGACGGACCCTCAAGCTCGGCCTGGCGATGCGTTTCCAGGTGACCATCGGTGACGTCCAGATCGGGCTGTGGCGTTCCTGCCGGGGCCTGCGGGCCGACTTCCGGCCCGAGGTGGTCCGGGTGACCGGGGACTACGTCGGCCAGTACCACCTGCCCGGCGAGGTCAGCTACGCCCCGATCGTGCTGGAACGGGCGGTGCACCGGGAGAGTTCGGCGCAACTGCAACAGTGGCTGGTCGGGGTGCTGCGCTCGTGGCAGGACGGCACCGGCGACGACACCCGGACCACCGCCCGGATCACCCTGCTCGACGCCGACGGCGAACCGGCCACCAGCTGGCTGCTCTACGGCGTACGGCCGTCGTCGTGGACGGGCCCGGACCTCTCCTCGGACAGCAACCAGGTCGCCGTGGAACGGCTGGAGCTGGTGCACGAGGGGTTCTTCCCCGACCTGCAGGCCAAGGCGGAGACCGCCACCCTGTCGTCGCCGACGCTCGGTCGGGTCGCGTTCTCCTACAACCCGGCCAAGATGGGCATCACCCGCTCCTCCCGGGCCTCCCAGCTCGTCGGCCGGGGCCGGGGCGTGGAACTCACCTCCGACACCGCGTTGCGGGTGATGGCCGGCGAGGTGCTGCTGGTCGGCGCGGGGGTGGCCCAGGACGTGCAGAAGCTGATCGCGTTCTCCGGCCCGCCGAGCGTCGACGAGCAGAGCCGCAGCGCGACCGGCATCGAGCTGCCCCGGCTGACGTTCACCTGGGGAAAGCTGTCGATGGCGGTCAACCTGAGCACGCTGAACGTCAACCTGACCCGGTTCGACGGTGAGGGGCAGCCGGTGCGGGCCCAGGCCACCCTGGACCTGATCGTGATCGAGGGGGAGATCTTTCCCAAGCGGGGCGGTCCGGTCCCGACCCGGTCGGTGCGGACCGACCCGGCGCAGTGGCGGCAGCGGGCGCTGGCCAGCGGGCTGGACGACCCGATGCGGGCGCAGGCCAGGGGCGCGTCCGTCGGGGCGCGGCGGTAGTGGGGGCCGGACGATGACCGCGATCGACCGGCACGGCCTGCTCTGGGGTACGGCGACCCTGCGTCCCCGGGTCACCGTCGGCACCGCCGGCCGGGCGCTGCCGACGGCCGCCGCCGACCAGCTGGTACGGGTGGTGGTGGACACCCAGGCCGCCCTGCCGGACATGTTCGAGCTGACCTTCGCCGACCTGGACGGCAGTGTGCTGCGCACGGCCGGGCTGGAGCTGGGCACCGCCGTGCAGGTCTTCGGCCCGACCGGGGACGGCTCGGCCGAGCACCGGCTGATCAGTGGCGAGGTGACCGCCGTGGAGGGACACTTCGTGGACCTCAGCGCCCACGTGGTGGTGCGCGGCTACACCCACGACCACCGGCTGCACCGGGTGCGGCGGACCCGTACCTTCCTCAACCAGTCGGACGCCGATGTCGCCCGGCAGGTGGCGACCGCCGCGAAGCTGTCGGTCGGCACGATCGACGCCACCAGCGGCCGGCTGGCCCACCTCTCCCAGGTCGCCCAGACCGACTGGGAGTTCCTCAGCGCCCGCGCCCGAGAGATCGGCTACGAGATCGGCGCCGACGGGGACCGGTTCCACTTCCGCCGGGCGGCCACCGCCCGCCGGGCCGGCAGCCCGGTGCCGTTGACCTTCCGGGGCAACCTGCGCCGCTTCCTGCCCCGGGTCAGCGCCGGCAACCTCGCCCCCGAGGTCGAGGTGCGCGCCTGGGACCCGGTCGCGGCGACGGCCGTGGCGAGCCGTGCCGCGACCACCGCCGACGGGGTGAGCCTGGCCGGCCGGACGCCGACCGGGGCGGCCGACACCTTCGTCCCCCGGGGAGCGCCGGCACCGCCACGGGCCGGCAACAGCGCGGTCGGTGACGTCGGACCGGCCCCCGGCCCCCGCGCGCACGTCCTGGTCGGTCGGGGACTGCCCGTGCCCGGCCGGGCCGACGGCGCGGTCACCCAGGTCGCGAAGGGGCTCGCCGCCAGCATCGGCGGCGGGTTCGCCGAGGCGGAGGGGGAGGCGCTGGGCGACGCCCGGCTGGTCGCCGGCAAGGCCGTCAAGGTGGACGGGGTGCCCGCACCGTTCGCCGGCACCTGGACGCTCAGCGCCGCCCGGCACGTCTTCGACGAGGCCGGGGAGGGCTACCGCACCGAGTTCACCATCGGCGGGACGCAGGACCGGTCGCTGCTCGGACTGGCGAACACCGGCGGCGGTGACCCGGGCGGTGCGGCCCGGATCGACGGGGTGGTCTGCGGGGTGGTCAGCAACGTCAAGGACCCGCAGAACCTGGGCCGGGTCACCCTGGCGCTGCCCTGGCTGTCGCCGGACCACGAGACCGACTGGGCGCCGGTGGGGCAGCTCTTCGCCGGCCCGACCGGTGGCGCGTTCTTCGTGCCGGAGCCGGGTGACCAGGTGCTCGTCGCCTTCGAGTTCGGCGACGTACGCCGCCCGTACGTGCTGGGCAGCCTGCCCAGCCGGCACACCGGTTACGGCCTGGACGGCGGCCAGACGTCGTCGACGAAGCCGGGGTCGAGCGGGGTGAAGTCGGTGGGGCAGACCAGCTCGGTGATCCGGCGCGGCCTGCTGTCGCCGTCGGGCAGCCGGTTGGTCTTCCACGACGAGGTGCCGCCCGGCGGCAAGGGGCAGCCGACCGCCGCCGACGTGGTGCTCGGCACCAGGGGCGACAAGCTCTCGCTGGCGATGGACCAGGTGGCCGGCACGGTGACCCTGCGCTGTGCGCCCGACAAACCCGGCAAGTTGCTGATCGAGTGCACCGGACAGACCGCCGTCGAGATCAAGGCCGGTCCGGGCGGCAGCCTCACCCTCGACGGCGGCACCAGCCTGAAGCTCAAGGGCAAGACGGTCGACATCAGCGGTACGCAGGTCAACATCAGCGGCACCGCGTCGACCGCCATCAAGGGCAAACCCATCCAGCTCAACTGAGGAGTGCCATGCAGGCCGACGTCATCGGCACCGGGTGTGCCTTTCCGCTGCGGGTGCAGCCCAACGGTCGACTCGCCACGATCAGCGGCACCGCCCTGCTGGAGCAGGCGATGTGCGTGATCCTGGCGACCTACCCGGGTGAGCGCCCGATGCGGCCGGAGTTCGGCTCCCGGCTGCGGGACTTCGTCTTCGAGCCGGTCACCGGGCAGACCCGGCGGGCCGTGGCGGTGGAGGTGCGCGCCGCGCTGGAACGCTGGGAGACCCGGGCCGAGATCGACGACGTCACCGTCACCGAGGACCCGGCCGGCGGCGACGGGCTGCTGCACATCGAGATCCGCTACCGGGTACGCGACACCGACGAGCCGGGCACCCTCGGGCTCAACCTGCGGACCCTCCCCGGTGACCGGGAACTGACCGGTACGGGGGTGCTCGGCTGATGGCACTGCCCGCCCCCGACCTCGACGACCGGGGCTTCGCCGACCTGGTCGGTGACGCCCGCCGGCTGATCGCCGACCGCTGCCCGGAGTGGACGGACCTGCACCCGGCCGACCCGGGGATCACCCTGATCGAGACGTTCGCGTCCCTGACCGACCAGCTCATCTACCGGCTCAACCGGGTGCCCGACCGGCTCTACGTGAAGTTCCTGGAGCTGATCGGGGTGCGCCTGGTGCCACCCACGGCCGCCCGGACCACGCTGACCTTCTGGCTGTCCACGCCGGCCCGCGCCACCCAGGTCGTGCCGGCGGGGACGCGGGCGGTGACCGTCGGCGACGGCGGGGACCCCCTGGTCTTCGCCACCCTCGCCGACCTCGCCGTGCCGCCCTGCGCGCTGACCCAGCTCCGGGTCCGGACCGCCGACGGGATCACCGACCAGACCGGCGCCCTGGAGTTGGGCGGCCCGGTCGCCGCGTTCTCCCCGGTGCCGCAGCCCGGCGACGAACTGCTGATCGGGCTGGACCGGGCGGTCGGCGGCTGCGCGGTGCGGCTGGAGTTCGAGGGACGCGTCGACGGCGTCGGGGTCAACCCGCTGCACCCGCCGCTGCGCTGGGAGGCGCGCGGCGCCGACGGCTGGCTCGGCTGCGAGGTCGGGCTGGACGAGACCGGGGCGCTGAACCGTCCCGGCGCGATCCTGCTGCACGTGCCCGCCGGACACCAGGCGACCCTGGTCGACGGGGTACTCGCCGGTTGGCTGCGGGCCCGGGTGGTCACCCCGCAGGAGGGTCAGCCCGGCTACAGCGCCTCCCCGGTGGTCCTCGGGCTGGCCGCGAACACCGTCGGCGGCACCACCGGGGCGGTGCACGCCGACCTGGTGGACGACGAGGAACTCGGCGACTCCGAGGGGGTGCCCGGTCAGCGGTTCGCCCTGACCCGCCGGCCGGTGCTGGCCGGCTTCGGCGACCCGGTGCTGGAGGTCAGTTCCGACGACGGCTGGCAGCAGTGGTCGCCGGTCGAGCACTTCGCCGGCAGCGGCCCCGAGGACCGGCACTTCCTGCTCGACGGGGTGGCCGGCGAGGTGGTCCTCGGCCCGGCGGTCCGGCAACCCGACGGCACCCTGCGCCGCTACGGCGCGGTGCCGCCCCGGGGCGGTCGGCTGCGGCTGCGCCGGTACGCGGTCGGCGGCGGCAGCCGGGGCAACGTCGGCGTCGGCGCGGTGACCGCGCTGCGGACCTCGATCCCGTACGTCGCCGGGGTGGAGAACCGGCACCCGGCCAGCGGCGGGGTGGACGGCGAGACGCTGGACGAGGCCCGTCGCCGGGGCCCGCTGACCCTGCGCAGCCGCAGTCGCGCGGTGACCGCCGAGGACCACGAGGTGCTGGCCCGGGAGGCCGCCCCGGAGCTGGCCCGGGTCCGCTGCGTGCCGAGCAACGGGGACGGGCCGCCGGTGGCGCGGCTGCTGGTGGTGCCGGCGGCGCCCGCCGAGGACGGGCGGCTGCGGCTGGAGGACCTGATCCCGGCCGAGTCGAGCCTCGCCCGGGTGGCCGGGCGGCTGGACGCCACGCGGCTGATCGGCACCCGGGTGGTCGTCGAGCCGCCCCGCTACCGGGGCGTGACCGTGGTGGCCCGGGTGATCGCCCGGCCCCGGGTCGTCGTCGAGCGGGTCCGGGAGGAGGGCCTGGCCGCCCTGTACGGCTTCCTCAGCCCGCTGACCGGCGGTGGCCCGGACGGTCGGGGCTGGCCGTTCGGGCGTCCGGTGCAGGCCGGGGAACTCTTCGCCGTGTTGCAGCGGGTACGCGGGGTGGAGCTGGTGGAGGACCTGCGGCTGTTCACCGCGAACCCGGTGACCGGTGAGCGGGGCACCGAGGCGGGCCGGATCGACCTGGAGCCGGACAGCCTGGTCTTCTCCTTCGACCACCAGCTCCGGGTGGAGGAGAACTGATGCGGGGCCTGGTCGACGTCGTGATGCCGTACCCGATCGCCGGTTTCCTGCCCGCCCTGTTGCAGGAGGACGACCTGCTGGTGCGTTGGACCGAGGGGTTGGACGAGGTGCTCGCACCGGTGGTGTCCACCCTCGACTGTCTCGACGCGTACCTGGACCCGGAGCTGACCCCGCCGGATTTCCTGCTCTGGCTCGGCCACTGGGTCGGTGCCCAGCTCGACGAGAACTGGCCGGTCGAGCGGCAGCGCGCGATGGTGGCCGGCGCGGTGGCCGCGCACCGGCTGCGCGGGACGGTCGTCGGGCTGCGGATGGCCGTGGAGCTGGCCACCGGGGGCGAGGTGGAGGTCCTCGACTCGACCGGGGTGTCCTGGTCGACCCGGCCGGAGCCGCTGCCGGCCGTGCTGCCGCCGGCCCGGGTGCATGTCCGGGTGCGGGTGGACGATCCGGCGGCGGTGGCCCGGCACGCCCTCGACGAGCTGTGCCGCGCGGTCGTTCCGGCGCACGTGACGACGACCCTGGAGGTGCTCGACCGTGATCATCTGTCGTGAGTGCGGCAACCACAACGGTGACGCGGACACCTTCTGCGGTTCCTGCGGCAGCTTCCTGGAGTGGACCGGCGAGAAGACCGTGCCGAAGATCCCGGTCGAGACGGTCCAGGAGGCGGAGCAGGAGCTTCGGCAGAAGCCCACGCTGCTGCAACGTATCGCCGGGGTGATCGCGCCCGCGCCGGGCGGCTCGCCGGTCAACGAGGGTGTGGTGCGGGTCGGCGACGGGACGGGCCGGGGATCGTCCGGCCTGCCCGGCGGCCCGCCCGGTCTGCGTCCCGGCCCCCCGGGGGCACGCCCCGGGCCGCCCG
>NZ_JACGMO010000194.1:0-8578 GCF_015354745.1 Micromonospora sp. S-DT3-3-22 | reverse complement strand
AGGGCTTCTCGACGGACGGCTTGCACACCGTCGTGGCCATCACTGACAAGCTCCTGGGCATGCCGCCGGTCGGCGGGCGTGACGACGAGGTCGACGACGCCCGGCATCCGGCCGTCGACGCCGCCGTGCGGGCGATGGCCAACGCCGAGGGTCTGTCCCCGGCCGACCAGATCGCGCAGTACGAGGCGGCGTACCAGACGTTGCGGGAAACCCTCGCCACCATCGACCAGACCTGACCGGAGAGAACCACCCCCATGGCACGTCGTACCCGGCTCGACGCCGAACTCGTCCGTCGCGGCCTGGCCCGGTCCCGGGAGCAGGCCGGTGCGTTGATCGAGGCCGGCCGGGTCCAGTTGCGCGGAGTGCCCGCGCGCAAGGCCGCCGCGATGGTCGACCCGGCCGATCCGCTGCTGGTGACCGGGGCGGACCCGATCGACGAGTACGTCTCCCGGGGTGGGCACAAGCTGGCCGGCGCGCTGGCCGCCTTCGGTCCCGGCGGGTTGCGGGTGGCGGGCCGGCGGTGCCTGGACGCGGGGGCGTCGACCGGGGGGTTCACCGACGTGCTGTTGCGCGCCGACGCGGCCGAGGTGGTCGCGGTGGACGTCGGCTACGGGCAGCTCGCCTGGTCGTTGCGGACCGACGAACGGGTGCGGGCGATGGACCGCACCAACGTGCGGACGCTGACCCCGGAGGTGATCGGCGGGGAGGTGGACCTGACGGTGGCGGACCTGTCGTTCATCTCGCTGCGGTTGGTGCTGCCCGCGTTGGCGGGCTGTACCCGGGCCGACGGTGACCTGGCGCTGATGGTGAAGCCGCAGTTCGAGGTGGGCAAGGAGCGGGTCGGCGCCGGTGGGGTGGTGCGTGATCCGGCGCTGCGGGCCGAGGCGGTGCTGGAGGTGGCGGCGAGCGCGGCCGGGCTCGGGCTCGGGTTGGCGGACGTCGCGGCCAGTCCGCTGCCGGGTCCGAGTGGCAACGTGGAGTTCTTCGTATGGTTGCGCCGGGACGCGCCGCCGGCCGATCCCGGGCGGGTGCGCGCCGTGGTGGACGCCGGGCCGAACGGCCCCGGGCCGGACCCGGCGTCGGGGAAGGTGGCAGGGTGAGCGTGCTGGGCGGTGTCGGGACGGTGTCCCGCGAGGGTGGACGGGAGGCGGGTCCGGTGGACCTCGACGATGGTGGGGCTGGCCGGGTGCGGGGCGGACGGTGGCACCGGTGAGCCGGACGGCCCTGCTGGTGACGCACACCGGGCGGCGGCGGAGCACCGAGCACGCCCGGGCGGTCGCCGCCGACCTGAGCGCGGCCGGGTTCGAGGTGCGGGTGGTGGCCGAGGAGGCCGAGGATCTCGACCTGCCCGGGGTGGTGCCGGTGGACGGTCTCCAGGCGGCCGAGGGTGCCGAGATCGTCTTCGCGCTCGGCGGGGACGGCACGTTCCTGCGTGCGGCGGAGCTGGCCCGGCCGGCGAAGGTGCCGCTGCTCGGCATCAACCTGGGCAAGGTGGGGTTCCTGGCCGAGGCCGAGATCGACGATCTCGACACGGCGGTGCGGGACGTGGTGGGGCGCAACTACACGGTGGACGAACGGCTCACCCTCGACGTCACCGCCGAGTTCGACGGTGGCCCGACGATCGAGTCGTGGGCGCTCAACGAGATCAGCGTCGAGAAGGGCGAACGTGCCCAGATGCTGGAGTTGCTGGTCGACGTGGACGGTCGTCCGCTGTCCCGGTACGGCTGCGACGGTGTGGTGTGCGCCACGCCGACCGGTTCGACGGCGTACGCGTTCTCCGGTGGTGGGCCGGTGGTCTGGCCGGAGGTGGAGGCGTTGCTGCTGGTGCCGATCAGCGCGCACGCGCTGTTCAGCCGGCCGCTGGTGACCGCGCCGACGTCCACGTTCGTCATCACGGTCGATCCGTTCACCACGCTGGCGGTGCTGTGTTGTGACGGTCGGCGGGTCTACGACCTGCCGCCGGGGGCGACGGTGACGGTGCGTCGGGGTGCGCTGCCGGTGCGGGTGGTGCGGTTGCGGGACCGGCCGTTCACCGACCGGCTGGTGGCGAAGTTCGATCTGCCGGTGCAGGGTTGGCGCGGTAGCCGCCGCTGATCCCGGCCCCGGCGGGACCGGTGCGGGTGTCCGTGGTCACCTGCGGGGCCGTCGACCAGCGGCGCTGTGCCGGTGGCCGGCCGGTGGAGGATTTCCTGCCGGTGCGGTGCCCCGTGCCGGCTGGTCAACTGTCGCAGCACGCGTCTACTGTCGGGTGCTGTGCTGGAAGAGCTGCGGATCACCGGACTGGGCGTCATCGAGGACACCACCCTGCCGCTGGCCGGCGGGATGAACGTCATCACCGGTGAGACCGGTGCCGGCAAGACGATGGTGGTGACCGGTCTCGGCCTGCTGTTCGGCGGGCGGGCCGACGCGGGTCGGGTGCGGGCCGCGCCGGGCCGGGCGACGGTGGAGGGGCGGTTGCGGCTCGACGGCCGGGTGGCCGACGTGGTGCACGCCCGGATCGTCGACGCCGGTGGCGGGCCCGACGACGACGGTTCGCTGCTGATGAGCCGGACGGTGACGGTGGAGGGGCGGTCCCGGGCGCACCTGGGTGGCCGGAGCATGCCGGTGTCGATGCTCGGCGAGGTCGGCGAGCAGGTGGTGGCGGTGCACGGCCAGTCCGACCAGCTGCGGCTGCTGCGGCCGGCCGAGCAGCGGGCGGCCCTGGACCGGTTCGCCGGCCCCGAGCACGAGAAGCTGGTCGAGGCCCTGCGGGAGGCGTACGGGCGGTGGCGGCAGGTGGTCGACGACCTGGCCGACCGGCGCAGCAACGCCCGGGCCCGGCACCAGGAGGCCGATCTGCTGCGGCTGGGGCTGGACGAGATCACCCGGGTCGATCCGCAGCCGGGTGAGGACGACGAGTTGAAGGCCGAGGCGCAGCGGCTGGAGCATGCCGAGGGGTTGCGGACGGCGGCGCAGTTGGCGCACCTGTGCGTGGCCGGTGGGGTGGAGGCGGCCGACGACACGCCGGATGCGACGGCGTTGCTCGGTACCGCCCGGCGGACCCTGGAGGCGCAGGCCGGCACCGATCCGGCGCTGGGTGAGTTGGCCGGCCGGTTGGAGGAGGCGGCGACCCTGGTGGCGGACGTGTCGGCGGAGTTGTCGACGTATCTGGCGGCGTTGGACGCCGACCCGGCCCGGTTGCAGACGATCTACGAGCGGCGGGCCGCGTTGCGGGCGTTGACCCGCAAGTACGCCGACGACGTCGACGGGGTGATCGCGTGGGCGGAGCGGGCCCGGACCCGGTTGTCCGACCTGGACACCTCCGACGAGCTGCTCGACGAGTTGGACCGGGAGGCGCAGCGGCTGGCCGGTGAGGTGGCCGAGCTGGCGGGGCGGTTGTCGGCGTCCCGGCAGGAGGCGGCGGTGCGGTTCGCCGAGCAGGTCACGGTGGAGTTGGCGGGGTTGGCGATGCCGCACGCGCGGATCGAGGTGGCG
Organism: Micromonospora sp. S-DT3-3-22; assembly: GCF_015354745.1. Lineage (NCBI taxonomy): Bacteria > Bacillati > Actinomycetota > Actinomycetes > Micromonosporales > Micromonosporaceae > Micromonospora > Micromonospora sp. S-DT3-3-22. The sequence goes on along the minus strand of NZ_JACGMO010000194.1, from coordinate 5,104 downwards.
GTGCTGCCCCGGCCGGGTGGGCGGTCGGAGCCGACGTTGCCGGTCAACGGGGTGCAGTGCGGGGTCGGCCCGGACGGTGCCGACGAGGTGGAGTTGCGGTTGCTGGCGCATCCGGGTGCGCCGTCGTTGCCGTTGCAGCGAGGTGCCTCCGGGGGTGAGCTGTCCCGGGTGATGCTCGCCATCGAGGTGGTGTTCGCCGGTTCGGGTGGTCCGCCGACGTTGGTGTTCGACGAGGTCGACGCGGGTGTGGGTGGGCAGGCGGCGGTGGAGATCGGTCGGCGGTTGGCCCGGTTGGCGCGCAGTCACCAGGTGTTGGTGGTGACGCACCTGCCGCAGGTGGCGGCGTTCGCCGACCGGCACCTGGTGGTGGCGAAGGACACCGGGGGTGCGGTGACGACCAGTGGGGTGCGGGTGGTGGAGGACACGGAGCGGGCCCGGGAGCTGGCGCGGATGCTTGCGGGTTTGCCGGATTCGGATCTGGGTATCGCGCATGCCGAGGAGCTGCTGGCCGTTGCGGCGAAGGAAAGGCGGCCCTGAGGGCAACGATTGTGAGCGGAGGCACACCGGCCTGCGCTCTGGTGTGCTTCCCTGGGTAGGCGGCCCTGCTCAGGCATGTCGCGACGGAAATGCCTGCCTCCCATGCCAGGATGGTCACGATGCGTCTACCCACGTTGCGCCGGGCCCGGAACGCGGAACCGGACTCAGTTCTCGGCACCGCACGTCTGGATCGCCGTACCAAGCGGCTGGTCGGCCGGCTCCGCCCCGGCGACATCGCGGTGATCGACCATGTCGACCTGGACCGGGTGGCGGCCGATTCGCTGGTCGCGGTCGGGGTCGCGGCGGTGCTCAACGCCAAGCCGTCGGTGTCGGGCCGGTATCCCAACCTGGGGCCGGAGGTGTTGATCGGCGCCGGCATCGTGCTGCTGGACGACCTCGGTGAGGGGGTGTTCGAGCGGATCCGGGAGGGTGACACCGTCCGGATCGAGGGCAACACCGTCTTCCTGGGTGACGATCCGGTCGCGCACGGTGACCTCCAGGATGCCGAGACGGTCGCCAAGGCGATGTCCGACGCCCGGGAGGGTCTGTCGGTGCAGTTGGAGGCGTTCGCCGCCAACACGATGGACTACCTGCGTCAGGAGCGGGACCTGCTGCTCGACGGGGTGGGTGTGCCGGAGATCCAGACGCCGGTGCAGGGGCGGCACTGCCTGATCGTGGTCCGGGGTTACGACTACAAGGCCGACCTGGACGTGTTGCGTCCGTACATCCGCGAGTTCAAGCCGGTGCTGATCGGCGTGGACGGCGGGGCGGACGCGCTGGTCGAGGCGGGGTACACCCCCGACATGATCATCGGGGACATGGATTCGGTCACCGACGACGTGTTGCGGTGCGGTGCCGAGGTGATCGTGCACGCCTACCCGGACGGCCGGGCGCCGGGTCTGGCCCGGGTCAACGGGCTCGGGGTGCCGGCGATCACCTTCCCGGCCGCCGCGACCAGCGAGGACCTGGCGATGCTGCTGGCCGACGAGAAGGGCGCCTCGCTGCTGGTCGCGGTGGGCACCCACGCCACGCTCGTGGAGTTCCTGGACAAGGGGCGCGGGGGGATGGCCTCGACGTTCCTCACCCGGTTGAAGGTCGGCGGGAAGCTGGTCGACGCCAAGGGGGTGAGCCGGCTGTACCGGCAGAGCATCTCCGGGTCGTCGCTGTTGCTGCTGGTCCTGTCGGCGATCGCCGCGATGGCGTCGGCCGTGGCGGTCTCCACCGTCGGCAAGGCGTATTTGGGTGTGGTCTCCGAGTGGTGGGACAATTTCGTGTTCCAGCTCGGCCAGCTCTTCTAGCTCCCGACCGATCAAGAGGCTGCAAGCGTGATCAACTTCCGGTACCACGTGGTGTCCCTGACCGCGGTCTTCCTGGCGTTGGCGATCGGCCTGGTGGTCGGCACGGCCGCCCTCAACGGGCCGGTCGCCGACTCGCTCAAGGAGACCGTCAACTCGCTGCGCAAGGACAACCAGCAGATGCGGCAGTCGGTCAACAGCCTCCAGAAGGAACTGGACATGGAGGAGGACTTCGCCGCCGAGATCGCGCAGATCATGCTCCCGGGCAAGTTGACCGGCAAGCGGGTCATGGTGCTCAGCCTGCCGACCGGGCGGGAGCACACCGAGGGCGTGCTGAAGATGCTCCAGACCGCCGGGGCCACCGTGACCGGCCGGGTCGACATCCAGGACAAGTTCGTCAACCCGGACAACAACACCAGCCTGATGGAGTTGGCCGTCACCGCCGCCCGGCCCACCGCCCCCGCCTCGGCGCTGCCCGGCAACGGCAACGGCGTGGAGACGTCCAGCGCCCTGCTGGCCAGCGTCCTGCTCGACCGGCCGCAGGGCACCCCGCCGGTGACCGACGCCGACCGGCGGGCGGTGCTGGCCGCGTACGTCAACGCCGGCTATCTGACCAGCGAGGAGAAGGTCACCGGCCCGGCCGAGGCGGTGGTGGTGGTCAGCGGGCAGCCGTACGTCGACAAGGACTCGGCGAAGAAGGACGAGTCGGTGGTGAAGATCGCCGAGCAGTTCGACCGGACCGGCGCGATCGTCGTCGGCGGCAACGGTTCCGCCGGCGGCAACCTGGTGGCCGTGGTCCGGGGCGACCCGGTGCTCGCCCAGACCATCTCCACCGTCGACAACGCCAACACCGTGCAGGGGCAGCTGGTCACCAGCCTGGCCCTGGTGCAACAGCTCACCGAGAAGCGGACGGGTCAGTACGGCGTCGGCGACAACGCCACGTTGGTGCCTAGACTGCCCCAGTGAACGAACCACGTACCCCGGTGACCGGTTACCACCCGTCCGCGCCGTCCGGCGGTGCCGCATGAGCGGGATCGGGCGGCTGCTCGCCGCCGCCGCCGGTGCCGCTGCCGCCCGGTACGCGCTGCGGGAGGCCCGTACCTCCCCGGCGGCGCCGGCGTTGGAGCGGACCAACTTCCGTGGCCGTACCGTCAGCCTCGCCGCCGGGCCGGCGCTGGCCGTCGGGGCGTCCGGCGCGGGCGCGCTCGGCGCGGCCAGTGTCCCGGCCGGCGCGGCGGTGCTCGTCGCCGGTCTCGGCGCGGGCGCCGTCGGCCTCTACGACGACGTGGTCGGCGCCCGTCCGGAGCAGAAGGCCGCCAAGGGTTTCGCCGGTCACCTCGCCGCCCTGCGGGCCGGGCGGGTCACCGCCGGGGTGGTCAAGGTCGCCGGGGTGGGTGCGGCCGGGCTCGCCGCGGCCGTGTTGCTCGCCGCCGACCCGAAGGTCGCCGCGCACCCCCGCCGGCAGCGCCACGGAGCGCTCGGCCGCACCGCCGATGTGCTGCTCGGCGCGGGTGTGGTCGCCGGCACCGCCAACCTGCTCAACCTGCTCGACCTGCGCCCCGGCCGGGCGTTGAAGTCGGGGGTGCTGCTCGGTGTGCCGTTGGCCGGTGGCCCGCACGCCGGTATCGCCGCCGGTGCGGTCGGTGCCGCCGCCGGGCTGCTCGACGAGGACCTCGGCGAACGGGTGATGATCGGCGACAGCGGGGCCAACGCGCTCGGCGCGCTGCTCGGGGTGGCCCTGGCCGCCCGCACCGGCCCCCTCGGCCGGGCCGGGCTGCTCGCGGTGCTCGCCGGGCTCACCGCGGCCAGCGAGAAGGTCAGCTTCACGGCGGTCATCCAGCGCACCCCGGTGCTGCGGGAACTCGACGCGCTGGGCCGGCGATCCGACTGACGTGACCAGACCGGCCCCCCTCGCCGGCACCGGTCGGGTGGCCGGCGCCGCCGCCCTGATCGCCGTGCTCACCGTCCTGGCCCGGCTGGCCGGGTTCGGCCGGACCGCCGTGTTCACCTGGGTCGTCGAACGCAGCGACCTCGGTGGCATGTACGTCATCGCCAACACCGTGCCGAACATCATCTTCGAGATCGTCGCCGGCGGGGCGTTGGCCAGTCTCGTCGTACCGCTGCTGGCCGGGCCGGTCGCGGCCGGTGACCGGCGGGCGGTGGCCGCGACCACCGGGGCGTTGCTGACCTGGACGGTGACCCTGCTGGTGCCGCTGGCGGCGCTGGTGGCGGTGTTCGCCGACCCGATCGTGGCGGCGATCTCCGACGGGCGGTCCCCGGCGGAACTGGCCGCCGGGGCGCGGATGCTGCGGGTGTTCGCCCCGCAACTGCCGCTCTACGGCATCGGGATCGTGCTCACCGGGGTGCTCCAGGCGCACCGCCGGTTCGCCTGGCCGGTCGTCGCGCCGCTGCTGTCCAGCCTCACCGTCGTGGTGGTCTACCTCGTCTTCGGCGTCACCCAGGGGCGGGACGCGAGCATCGCACAGGTGAGCCGGGGCGGTGAGCTGATCCTCTCCGGCGGCACCACCCTCGGGGTGGTGGTGCTGTCGCTGTCGCTGCTGGTTCCGCTGCGGCGGCTCGGGCTGACCTGGCGGCCCGGCTACACGTTCCCCGCCGACGCGCGGGCCCGCGTCGGTGGGCTCGCCGTCGCCGGGGCGGTCACCGTCACCGCCCAACAACTCGCCCTGGTGGTCATCCTCAACCGGGTCTCCGGCGGCCCGACCGGCTCCCCGCAGGTGTACAACCTGGCCCAGACCGTCTACCTGCTGCCGTGGGCGGTGCTCGCGGTGCCGCTGGCGGTCGCCGCGTACCCGGGCCTGTCGGCCGCCGCCGCGTCCGGCGACGAGCAGGGCTACCGCAGCACGGTCGCCTCGACCACCCGGGGAGTGCTGCTGTTCGGCTTCCTCGGCGCGGCGGCGCTGATCGGCACCGCCGAACCGGTCGGCCGGTTCTTCCCGCTCGGCGCGGAGCCGACCGCCGCCGCGATCGCCGGGTTCGCCCCCGGACTGGTCGGCTACGGCCTGTTCGCCGTGCTGTCGCGGGCCCTCTACGCCCGGGGCGCCACCCGCGCCGCCACCGCCGCCATCACCACCGGCTGGCTGGTGGTGCCGCTGGTCGCGCTGCCGCTTTCGGCGCTGCTGCCGCGCGCCGACCGGGTGCTGGCCGTCACCCTGGCCAACTCCGTCGGCATGCTGCTGCTCGGGGCGCTGCTGGTCGTCGCCGTACGCCGCAGCGCCGGGCCGGCGGCGCTGGCCGGTACCGGCCGGGCCGCC
>NZ_JACGMO010000193.1:0-8699 GCF_015354745.1 Micromonospora sp. S-DT3-3-22 | reverse complement strand
GGCGGCTGCCCCGGGCGCTGCCGGTCGACGACGTGGTCCGGCTGCTGGAGACCGCCGGCCCGGTCACCGCCACCGGCGACGGGGCGGCCCTGGCCCTGCGCGACCGGGCGCTGCTGGAGTTCCTGTACGGCACCGGCGCGCGGATCTCCGAGGCGGTCGGTGCGGCCGTCGACGACCTGGACGTCGACGAGGGCACCGCCCTGCTGCGCGGCAAGGGCGGCCGGACCCGGCTGGTGCCGATCGGCGGGTACGCCGTCGACGCGCTGCGCGCCTACCTGGTCCGGGCCCGCCCGGCGCTGGTGGCCGCAGGGCGGGGCACCCCGACGGTCTTCGTCAACGCCCGGGGCGGGCCGCTGACCCGGCAGGGGGCGTGGACCGTGCTGCGGCGGGCCGCCGGGCGGGCCGGACTGCCGGTGGACGGGCCGCACGCGGTCTCCCCGCACACCCTGCGTCACTGCTACGCCACGCACCTGCTCGACGGCGGCGCGGACGTGCGGGTGGTGCAGGAGTTGCTCGGCCACGCCTCGGTCACCACCACCCAGGTGTACACGTTGGTCACCGTGGACCGGCTCCGCGAGGTGTACGCCACCACCCACCCCCGCGCCCGCGACGCGGACCCCCCGCCGGCCCGCTGACCGGCCGCTATGCCCGACACGCCGGACCGGTGCCGAACGCGCTGGTCGTCGGTGGCGTAGAGTCGGCATCGGCGCGGACCTCCTGGGCGACAACCGGGGTGCGCAGCGGCGCCGCGAAGGACGTCGGACAGTTCCGACGCCGGGTGGTCGTCGGGAGGGGGCAACGAGGACATGGCTGGCAACGGTGACCGTGCCGACGCCTGGACGTCGGAGCTCCGTGAGCAGCAGGCGTCGCTCGGCGCCGACCTGGGCCCGGCCGATCCGGCCGCCTACACGATGCGCAAGCCGATCCCCGAGCCGATGCCCACCGACCGGCACGGCCCGGCGCGGATCATCGCGATGGCCAACCAGAAGGGTGGGGTGGGCAAGACCACCACCACCATCAACCTGGGCGCGGCCCTGGCCGAGTACGGCCGCAAGGTGCTGCTGGTCGACTTCGACCCGCAGGGCGCCCTGTCGGTGGGCCTCGGGGTCAACCCGCACAACCTCGACCTGTCCGTCTACAACCTGCTCATGCAGGACGACGTCATCGCCGAGGACGTCCTGATCAAGACGGACGTGGCCGGCCTGCACCTGCTGCCCGCCAACATCGACCTGTCGGCCGCCGAGATCCAGCTGGTCAACGAGGTCGCCCGGGAGATGGCCCTGGCCCGGGTCCTGCGCACCATCCGCAAGGAGTACGACTACATCCTGATCGACTGCCAGCCCTCGCTGGGTCTGCTGGCGATCAACGCGTTGACCGTCGCGCACGGGGTGCTCATCCCTTTGGAGTGCGAGTTCTTCAGCCTGCGCGGGGTGGCGCTGCTGCTGGACACCATCGACAAGGTCCGCGAGCGGCTCAACTTCGACCTGGAACTCGAGGGCATCCTCGCCACCATGTACGACAGCCGCACCACCCACTGCCGGCAGGTGCTGCAACGGGTGGTCGAGGCGTTCGGCGACAAGGTCTACCAGACCGTCATCACCAAGACGGTCAAGTTCCCCGAGTCCACGGTGGCCGGTGCGCCGATCACCACCCTCGACCCGGCCTCCTCGGGGGCCCGCAACTACCGGCAGTTGGCCCGTGAGGTGATCGCGGCCCAGGCCGACCGGTAGGCCGGGGTGCACGCCGGGGCGTCCCGGACGGCGACGACGTCCGGGACGTGGACTACGGTCGTCCGGTGACCGCGCCGCCGGTGGACCCGCCGACGACCCCGGAGCAGCCGCCCGTGCTGGCCGCCGAGGTCGCCGCCGACGTGGCGACCGACCCGGCGGGGGTGCCGCAGGCCGGGCAGAGCGGCGGCTTCACCGTCCGGCTGGCGAACTTCACCGGCCCGTTCGACCTGCTGCTGCAACTGATCAGCAAACACAAGCTGGACGTCACCGAGGTGGCGTTGCACACCGTCACCGACGAGTTCATCTCCTACATCCGCGCCATGGGCGACGAGTGGGACCTCGACGAGACCAGCGAGTTCCTGCTCATCGCCGCCACCCTGCTCGACCTCAAGGCGGCCCGGCTGCTGCCGTCGGCCGAGGTGGAGGACGAGGAGGACCTCGCCCTGCTGGAGGCGCGGGACCTGCTCTTCGCCCGGCTGTTGCAGTACAAGGCGTACAAGGAGGCGGCGGCGCACATCGCCTCGCTGGAGGCGGTCGGCGGGCGACGGTACCCGCGGGCGGTCACCCTGGAACCCCGCTACGCCGAGGCCCTGCCCGACCTGGTGCTCGGCATCGGCCCGGAACGGCTGCTGAAGCTCGCCGTGCGGGCGATGACCCCGAAACCGGTGCCTGAGGTGTCCATCGCGCACGTGCACCTGGTCCGGGTCAGCGTGCGGGAACACGCGGCGGTCCTCGCCGAGCGGCTACGCCGGGCCGGGATCGCCACCTTCGCCCTGCTCTGCGCCGACTGCGAGATCACCCTGGAGGTGGTGGCCCGCTTCCTGGCCCTGCTGGAGCTGTACCGGGAGGGGCTGGTCGCGTTCGTCCAGGAGGAGGCCCTGGAGGAGCTGACGGTGCGCTGGACCGGCCCCGCCGAGGGCGGTGCCGAGCTGCACGTCGACGAGTACGCCGGAACCCCCGCCGACCCCGACCCGGCCGGTGCCGCGCCCGCCGTGGTGGACCCCGCCCCGGACGCCGCCGACCCGGTGTCCGCCGGCCCGGGGCCTGCCGATCCGGCGTCGGCCGGGACGGTGGACGAGCCCGCATCGATGCAGGAGTGACGTGATGAACGACGAGGAGCGTCGGGACTCGCTGGCCGACCAGGCCGCCGCCTGGATCCCCCCGTGGGAGCGGCCCGCCCCCACGCGGAAGCCGGCTGCCACCCCGTCCGAGCCCGAGGGCGTGGACGCTCCCGGTGTGCCCCCGACGGACACGGTTCCCGGGCCAACGGCAGCGGCCGACCCGGCGGCAGCCGACGCCGAAGCGGCCGACGCTGAGGCATCGGGTGCCGAGACGGTAGACGCCGGGGCGGCAGACGCCGGAACGGTCGCTTTCCAGGGGATCAGTCCCGGTGCGGCCGAGGCCGCAACCGGGGACAGCGGGACGGGCGGCAGCGGTGCCGGTCCGGACGCGGCGGGGGAGCGGGGCGCGGCGGGCGTACCGAAGCGGCAGCCGGCCGGGCGACGGCGGGCGACGGTCGCCCCGTCGCCGGCACCCGAACTCGACGAGGCGGAGCTGCGCGGCGCGTTGGAGGCCATCCTGCTGGTGGTCGACGAACCGGTCAGCGAGCTGGTGCTGGCGCAGGTGCTGGAGCAGTCCCCGGAGCGGATCGGCCCGGTGCTCGACGACATCGCGGCCGGCTACACCGCCGCCGGGCACGGGTTCGAGCTGCGCCGGGCGGCTGGCGGCTGGCGGCTCTACACCCGGCCGGAATACGCGGCGCACGTGGAACGGTTCGTGCTGGACGGGCAGTCGGTCCGGTTGACCCAGGCCGCCCTGGAGACACTCGCGGTGGTCGCCTACAAGCAGCCGGTGACCCGGGGTCGGGTGTCGGCCATCCGGGGTGTCAACTGTGACGGGGTGCTCCGTACCCTGGTCTCCCGAGGGTTGGTCGAGGAGTGCGGCGCCGAACCGGACAGTGGGGCGTTCCTCTACCGGACCACCACGATGTTCCTGGAGAAGCTGGGCCTGGACTCGGTCGCCGACCTGCCCCCGCTCGCCCCGTTCCTCCCCGACGACGTAGAAGAGCTTGCCGATGCCACGCGATAGCCGTTCCCCCAAGCCCGACGCCCCCGTCTACGAGGGTGCCGAGCGCCTCCAGAAGGTGCTCGCCGCCGCCGGCGTCGGCTCCCGACGCGCCTGCGAGGATCTGATCTTCCGGCGTCGGGTGACCGTGAACGGGCGGGTCGCCCAGCTCGGGGACAAGGTCGACCCCGCCACCGCCGTGATCCACGTCGACGGGGAACGCCTCCAGGCCGACAACCGCCTGGTGTACGTGGCGATGAACAAGCCGCGCGGGGTGGTCACCACGATGGCCGACGAGAAGGGCCGCAACGAGCTGGCCGAGTTCATCGGCAACCGGGTCGAGCAGCGGGTCTACCACGTCGGGCGGCTCGACGCCGACAGCGAGGGACTGCTGCTGCTCACCAACGACGGCACCCTGACCCACAAGCTGATGCACCCGTCGTACCAGGTGCTCAAGACCTACCTGGCCGAGGTGGCCGGGCCGATCCCGCGTAACCTCGGCAAGCGGCTGCTGGCCGGCGTCGAGCTGGAGGACGGGCCGGTGAAGGTCGACTCGTTCAAGGTGGTGGACACCCTGGGGCGAACCGCCCAGGTGGAGCTGAGCCTGCACGAGGGGCGCAAACACATCGTCCGGCGGCTGCTGGCCGAGGTCGGGCACCCGGTGTCCCGGCTGGTGCGTACCTCGATCGGGCCGATCAAGCTCGGTGACCTGCGCACCGGGCGGATCCGGCGGCTGACCAACGCGGAGGTCGCCGCCCTGTTCAAGGCCGTGGGTGACTGACCCCGTCGCAGCGGGTACGTGTGCCGGTAGGCTTCCACGCGGCCCGCGGGCCGGTGGTGGCGTGCGCCGCCCCCGGCGGCGCGGAGGAGACCCGCGAGGCGCGGGATGATGGACGACGATGGACGACCGCTCAACGGCGTCGGGACGACCGGCGACCCGCGAGGTACGGGCTGAGGAGGACAACGGTGGAGGAAAACGTACGGGCCGGGCGCTGCGTGGTCGCTGTGGACGGGCCGTCCGGTTCGGGGAAGTCCACCGTCTCGCGGCGACTCGCCGCCGGCCTCGGTGCCCGCTACCTGGACACCGGCGCGATGTACCGGGCGATCACCTGGGCGGTGCTGCGTTCCGGCGTCGACCTGACCGACGCCGCCGCGGTGGGCAAGGTCGCCGAGGAGGTCGAGCTGCGCATCGGCACCGACCCCCAGGGGTACGCCGTGACCGTCGACGGGGTGAACGTCGACCGGGAGATCCGGGGTCCCGAGGTGACCGGCGCGGTCTCCGCGGTGGCCGCCGTCCCGGCGGTGCGGGCGCTGCTCGTGGCCCGGCAGCGGGAACTGATCACCCACGCCGGCCGGATCGTCGTGGAGGGGCGGGACATCGCTTCCGTGGTGGCCCCCGACGCCGACCTGAAGGTCTACCTGACCGCCTCCGAGGCGGCCCGGGCCCGGCGACGCAGCGCCGAGGACGCCGTCGACGTCGCGGCGACCGCCGCCGACTTGGCCCGCCGGGACCGGCTCGACTCCACCCGCACCGTCGACCCGCTGCGGCAGTCCGCCGACGCCGTCGAACTGGACACCACCGAGCTGGGCATCGACGAGGTCGTCGACCGGCTGCGTGGGCTGCTCACCGAACGGGGAGTGGCATGAGTGACGGCTGGGTGGAGCTACGCGAACCGGACGTCGAGACCGACGAGCCGACCGGCCCGCAGCCGGTGGTGGCCGTCGTCGGCCGCCCCAACGTGGGCAAGTCGACGCTGGTCAACCGGCTCATCGGCCGCCGGCAGGCGGTCGTCGAGGACACCCCCGGGGTGACCCGGGACCGCGTGCCGTACGACGCGCAGTGGAACGGCCGCTCGTTCACCGTGGTGGACACCGGCGGTTGGGAACCGGACGCGAAGGACCGGGCGGCGGCCATCGCCGCGCAGGCCGAGACGGCGGTGCTCACCGCCGACGTGGTGATCTTCGTGGTCGACGCGATGGTCGGCTCGACCGACGTGGACGAGGCCGCGGTGCGGATGCTGCGTCGCAGCGCCAAGCCGGTGATCCTGGTGGCCAACAAGACCGACAACAGCGCCATCGAGCTGGAGGCCACCTCGCTGTGGTCGCTGGGGCTCGGCGAGCCGCACCCGGTCTCCGCCCTGCACGGCCGGGGCTCCGGGGAACTGCTCGACGCCATCCTCGACGCCCTGCCCGAGGCCCCCAAGATCGTCGAGAACCGGCCGCGCGGCCCCCGCCGGGTGGCCCTGGTCGGCCGGCCCAACGTCGGCAAGTCCAGCCTGCTCAACCGGTTCTCCGGGGAGGAACGGGCGGTCGTCGACTCGGTCGCCGGCACCACCGTCGACCCGGTGGACAGCCTCGTCGAGATCGGCGGCGAAACCTGGCAACTGGTCGACACCGCCGGGCTGCGCAAGCGGGTCGGCAAGGCCAGCGGCACCGAGTACTACGCCAGCCTGCGCACCGCCGGGGCGATCGAGGCGGCGGAGGTGGCGGTGGTGCTGCTCGACTCCAGCGAGCCGATCAGCGAACAGGACCAGCGGATCCTGACCATGGTCGTCGAGGCCGGCCGGGCGCTGGTGATCGCCTTCAACAAGTGGGACCTGGTCGACGCCGACCGCCGGTACTACCTGGACAAGGAGATCGACCGGGAGCTGCGCCGCATCCCCTGGGCGATCCGGCTCAACCTGTCGGCGCAGACCGGCCGGGCCGTCGACAAGCTTGCCCCCGCGCTGCGCAAGGCGCTGGCGAGCTGGGAGACCCGGGTGCCCACCGCGCAACTCAACCAGTGGCTCACCGCCCTGGTGCAGGCCACCCCGCACCCGGTGCGCGGCGGCCGGGCCCCGAAGATCCTCTTCGCCACCCAGGCGGGTGTCTCCCCGCCGCGGTTCGTGCTGTTCACCACCGCCCCCCTGGACGCCGGCTACCAGCGCTTCGTCGAGCGCAAGCTCCGCGAGGAGTTCGGCTTCGAGGGCAGCCCGGTGGAAATCTCGGTACGCCCCCGCAAGAAGCTCGGCCCCGGCGGGCGGGGCAAGGCCCACGGCTGACCCGTCACCGGACAAGGGCTGCCGCTCCCACCTCGGGAACGGCAGCCCTTGCCGTATCCCCGCTTCGAGCGGTGGCGGTGCGGGCCGGTGTTGCGGGGGGCTGTGCGCGCGGTGCGAAGATCCTGCGCTAAGCTGTACCGGCTGCCGCGGGGGAAACCACGCGGGGAGCATCGGGACGTGGCGCAGCTTGGTAGCGCACTTGACTGGGGGTCAAGGGGTCGTCGGTTCGAATCCGGCCGTCCCGACGCAGCTCAGAGGGCATATCCGATCGATGGATATGCCCTCTTCTAGTAGCTGGGTGACCAACTGGGTGACTACGCCTCAGCGTCGAAGATTCGATCCATGGCGACGGCACCGCCGAGGAGTACCGGCCGTAGTTGGTGCCGGTAGACGCTCTCGGTGACGGTAGTGCCGGAGTGCCCGCAGAGGTCTGCGATCTGTTCGATGCTCACGCCGCTGTCGGAGAGCAGCGAGACGAAGCTGTGTCGCAGCTCGCGGGGTGTCCAGTCGCGCGGGTCGAGGCCCGCTCTGGCGACGACGGGGCGAAAGGCCCGCAGCACGTTGTGCCGGTCGAGGGCCGTGCCGGCGGCGGAGACGAAGACGAGCCGGTCAGCAGAAGGCTGGCCCTGGTGCTCGTGGTGGGTGGTGAGCGCGGTAACGCACCGGGCCGGCAGAGCCAGGGTGCGACGCGACTTCCTGGTCTTGGTGTCGCCGTCGGCGCGTACCGAGCGCCAGACCTGGATGGAAGGCGGCAACGGCGGTTCGTTGGCCGGCTTGCCCTTGAGGTCAACGTGAGCCCAGGTGAGCGCCCGCAGTTCCTCGGTACGGGCACCGGTCAGCAGTGAAACCACGATGTAGGCGTGCAACGGGCTGCCCTCCGCAGCCACCAGGAGCGCCTTGGCCTGGCCGAGGGTCAGCGACTTGGAGGGACGGCCACCGCGACCGGTGGGAACCGTGCACAGCGCGACGACGTTGCGCTTGACCTTGTCCCGCGCCATGGCCCGATTGATCGCACGGTTCAGCAAGGAATGGAGGAGTCGAAGGGTCCGGGTGCTCAGGTGTTGGGCCTTGCCCATGAGCCATCGGTCGACATCGGTAGCGGTGAGATCCCGCAGCTTCCTTGCGCCGAGGTCACTGACGATGTGGGAGTTCACCAAGGTGGAGTAGTTCGCCCTTGTGCTCTCGGACTGCCGGCTCAGGCCGTAGGCCAGCCAGTCGATGAGAGCATCGGCAACCGTCTGCCCGTCCTTGACGAGGGCCAGGCCGTCTTCGTAGTCGCGGATCTTCTCGCGGAGTTTGGTGCGGGCTTCGGTTTTGGTTTTGCCGCTGCCTTTGCGCACGATGCGCTTGCCGGCGGGGGTGTAGCCGACGGTGAGGGTGGCGATCCAGCGTTGCCGGGACTCGTCCCAGTGCAGGCCGCCTTCTCCTCGGGCACGGCGTTGGGTCATTGGGTTCCTCCCTTCTGGGCTTCCTGTTCGAGTAGGGCGACGTAGGCAGTGATGGCGGCGGCGGAAACAAGGCGGGTGCGACCCTGCCGGACGGTGCGCAGTCGTCCGGCGCGGATCTGTTCGTAGATCACGGAGCGGGACAGGCTGAGCAGTGTCATGGCCTCGGGAATGCGGTAGAGCGCCTTCCTCTCAGGTGCGGTCAGGGTGGTGGGCAAAAGGCTTCCTCTCCTCGGTTCGTCGGTCGACCGTCAGTCCGGTGCTGAATCGGGGCGGATCAGGTAGCAGCGGTTACAGATCTTGAATGGTCAGGTTGTGTCGGGTTCGAGGGTCAGGCCGGTGTGGGCGAGGAAGCTGTCGAGTAGGTCGGTGCGGTACTGGATGCTCTTGAGTCGGTGTTTGATGATCGCCTGGAGGTG
>NZ_JACGMO010000192.1:0-8762 GCF_015354745.1 Micromonospora sp. S-DT3-3-22 | reverse complement strand
GGGTGTTGCTCGGGTTGCCCACGGTCGGCGCGCCGGCCGCGCCGCCCGCGCCGACGACCGGCTGCGCCGCGCACTGACCCCCCCGGCCGGGGCCCGCCACCGGCGGACCCCGACCGGTGCGCGGTCAGACCGAGATCCGGCCCGCGCCGGCGCCCGCCGTCACGATGGACTTCACGCTGCTCGCGCTGTCCAGGGTGTACGGGTACGGGATGCCGGCGACGCTGCCGCCGGTCTGCCCGGCGGGCGAGTTGACGAAGTGGTTGTTGCGGGCCACCAGGCTGCCCGGCCCGGAGTCGGCCTCGCCGAGGTGGTAGGTGTCCTTGACGTTCTCGAAGTAGTTGCCCTCGACGAGCACCCCGGCGCTCATCGTGGAGGCCACGCCGTAGCCGGCGTTGTTGTAGTAGTAGTTGTTGTAGACGTGCACCGGGTTGCCGAAGCGGACCCGGGGGTTGCGCTGCTTGCTGCCGTCGTACCAGTTGTGGTGGTAGGTCACCCGCAGGTGGCCGATGTCCTGGCTGCCGTTGTCGTCGCTGTGCCCGAGCAGCATCGTCTTGTCGTGGCTGTAGACCCGGTTCCAGGAGACGGTGACGAAGTCCGAGCCGCGCTTGATGTCGACGGTGCCGTCGTAGCCGTTGCTGAAGGTGTTGTGGTCGATCCAGATGTTGGTGGCCGAACTCTCCACGTTGATCGCGTCGTCGCTCCAGTTGCGGAACGTCAGGTTCCGGATGATGACGTTACGGTCGCCGTTGACGGTGAAGCCGCAGCCGACGATCGTCGCTCCGGCGTTGCCGAGCACCGTCTTGTTGGAGCGGACCCGCAGCATGCCCGAGCAGTTGATGGTGCCGGAGACCCGGATCACCGCCGCGCCGGTGGCGTTCAACGCGCTGGTCAGCGCCGAGGCGGTGGAGACGGTCGTCGCGCCCGCGCTGCCGCCGCCGGTGGTGCCGCCGTTCTGGGTGGCCCAGCCGACCAGGCCGGTCTGCGGCACGCTGGGCGGCGGGGTGGTCGCCGGCGGGGTGGTCGGCGGGGGTGTGGCCGACGGCGGGGTGGTCGGCGCACCGGTGGGGGCGGTGCTTCCGGTGCAGGTCACCCCGTTGAGGGTGAAGCTGGTCGGTGCCGGGTTGCTGGAGTTGTTCCAGGTGCCGTTGAAGCCGAACGAGACACTGCCGCCGGTCGGCACGCTCCCGTTGTAGCTGACGTTGGTGGCGGTCACCGTGCTGCCGCTCTGGGCCACGGTGGCGTTCCAGGCGTCACTGACCGTCTGCCCGGCCGAGTACGACCAGCGCAGGCTCCAGCTCGACAGCGGGTCGCCGAGGTTGGTGACGGTGACGTTGCCGGTGAAGCCGCCCTGCCACTGCCCGCCGAGGGTGTAGCTGACCGCGCAGCCGGTGGCGGCGTGGGCGGCGACGGCGGTGAGCGTGCCGGTGGCGAGGAGGGCGACGGTGGTGGCGGCGATCAGCGTCGTACGACGCCGAGGTGTGCGCATGCTGCGTCCCTTTCGGGTGGGACAGGCGGCCGTCGACGGGGGAGCCGCCGGTGGGTGCCGCGCCCGTGGGCACCGGTGACTCGCCGCGTTCGCCGATCGGCCCCTGCCGGGGGGTCAGGTCGGTACGAGGTGGCTCCCGTGTGGTGCGCCCGCAGCCCGGACAAGCGCTTTCCCGAGCAAAGCATAGACAGTCGCAGATGTAAATCGGCGGGCCGGCTGCCGCCCCGACGGTGCCGGACCGGCCGGCGGGCCACCTGTCGACGGACGAGTCGACAGGCGGCCCGCCGGGTGCGGACGGGACCGGCTCAGCAGGCGGTGCCCTTGAGCTTCACCGAGGCCGGCGCGGCGGCCGTACCGTTGGCGGTGAAGCCCACGGTGACCGACGCGCCCGCCGCCAGCGACGGCGCGTAGCTCGGCCCGGCGGCGGTCACCGTCGTGCCGGACTGGGTGACCGTGGCGTTCCACCCGTTGACCAGGGTGACCCCGGACGGCCAGGTCCAGGTCACCGACCACGGGTTGACCGCCGCCGAGCTGGTGTTCTTGACGGTCAGCTCGCCCTGGAAGCCACCCTGCCAGGCGTTGACCTGCTTGTAGGTGGCGGTGCACCCACCGGACGCCGGCGGCGTGGTGGTGGGCGGCGGGGGCGTCGTGGTGGGCGGCGGCGCGGTGGTGGTCGGCGGCACCGGGGTGGTCGTCGGCGGCTTCGGCGTCGGGGTGCCCGTCGGGTCGGCCCCACCGGCCACCGGCGCGATCAGGTACGGCTGGAGGATCGCCTGCTTGGCGGTGTTGATGTTGGTCCAGTCGTCCAGCGCGATGCCACCCGTGTCACCCGAGTTCGGGTTCCACGACCAGTAGGTGAAGGACATCCCGTTCACGCCGGTGCCGGTGTAGGCCATCAGCTTCTCCAGCCACACCTTGTCCCGGGGGTCGGCCAGGGTGCTGCCGAACTCGCCCATCATGATCGGGGCGATGTTCTGCTTGTAGAGGTAACCCCAGTAGCGGTCCCAGACCGCCGGCAGGTTCGCCGGGAAGTCGGCCGCCTTGAACCACTCCTGCTCGTAGACGCTGGTGGCGTACTCGTGCGGCGAGTAGACCAGCCGGTTCGCCACGTTCAGCCGGACCGGGAACTGCCCGGCCTTGGACAGGTTGCCACCCCACCAGCCGCAGTCCTCGTCGTTGCTGGTGTCGTTGTCCCAGACGTTCGACAGGCCGCCGCTGGGGCAGCTCACCCCCTCCACGAAGATCAGCCAGTTCGGCTGCACCCCGAGGATCGCGTTGCCCGCCCGCTCGGCGGCCAGCCGCCAGTCCCGGGTGGTGTCGCCGCAGCCCCAGCAGGCGCCGGTCGCGGCCGGGTTGGTGCCCTCGGCGTGCGGCTCGTTGTGCAGGTCCGCGCCGATCACCGTGGTGTTGCCGGCGTACCGCTGGGCCAGCATCTTCCAGTCGTTGAGCCAGGTCGCCTCGGAGACCGTCGAGGTGTACCAGAGCGGCGACTGACCGGCCGACGTCGGCCGGTGCCGGTCCAGGATGACCCGCATGCCCTTGCTGCCGGCGTAGTCGATCACCTTGTCGAGGATCTGCAACGGGGAGAGCCCGATCAGGTCCGGGTTGACGAAGTCGTTGATCCCGGTGGCGGTCGCGCCCGGCTTGACCGAGTCGTTCGAGTACGGGATGCGCAGCGTGTTGTAGCCCAGGCTGGCCATCTTGTCGAGTTGCCCACGCCACGGGTTGTTCGACCACAGGCCGTGGAACGTGCGGTTGTCGGTCTCCATGCCGAACCAGTTGATGCCGGTCAACCGGACCGTCGCGCCGGTGCTGTCGACGATCTTGTTGCCACTGGTGTGCAGGTAGCCGGTGCCGGTGCCGCCGACGGCGGCGGCGGCCGGGGTGGTGCTGACGGCGGCGGCGACGAACACGCCGGCTGCAGCGGTGGCGAGCGCGGTGAGCGCGGCGCCGAGAATGCGGGGTCGGTACATGCGGGCTCCACTTCGGATGCCCGGCGTCGCCACGGCGACGCGGGCGGAAAACCGGGGGAAACGCCGGCCGCCGCCGTCCGTCCCGCTGGTTTCGGGATACGCGGACAGTGCGCGACGTGCCGGGTCACGTGGACACGGCCACTCGCTGCGGTGCACCGGCGACTCCCGACGACGGTGTCCGTCGTCGGTGCCCTCGCGCCGGTGGAATCGACCTGGCTCTGCCGCCCATTCTGATCAGCCCGTCTCGATGCGTCAACAACCGGCGCCGGCGGCCCGTCCGGGCAGGTCACTCCCGGTCGACCGCCGTACCGCCCGCAGACACGCGCGAGCCCCCGGTCCCACGCGGGGACCGGGGGCTCGCGGAGCGCTCCGCTCAGCCTGCCCGTGCGTCGGGCCGGGGTCAGCCGGCCTGTTCGGCGAGCTGGAGGAACTGCCGCTTGGAGGCGAGCGCCTGCTCGGCCTCCTTGACCCGGCGGGCGTCCCCGGCGGCCTGGGCGCGGGCGAGCCGCTCCTCGGCCTCGGTGACCTGCGCCCGCATCTGGGCGAGCAGCGGGTTGTCCTCCTTGGTGGTCCGCCGCCAGGCCGAGTCCATCACCTCGCGGACCTTGTCGTCGATGGCACGCAGCCGCCGCTCCAGGCCGGCGGCGGCCTCCCGGGGCACCCGGCCCGCCTCGTGCCACTGGGCCTGGATCTCGCGCAGCTTCGCCTGGGCACCCTTCGGGTCGCCGTCGACGTCCAGCGCCTCGGCCTCGACCAGCAGCGCCTGCTTGCGCTCCAGGTTGGCCCGCTGCTCGTTGTCCCGGGCCGAGAAGACCTCACTGCGCCGGCTGAAGAAGGCGTCCTGGGCGGCGCGGAACCGTTCCCAGAGCTTCTGCTCCGACTCCTTGGAGGCGCGCGGGGCGGCCTTCCACTGGTTCATCAGCTCCTTGAGCTGGTTGGCGGTGGCCGCCCAGTCGGTGGAGTCGGAGAGCTTCTCGGCCTCGGCGACCAGCTCCTCCTTGACCGTGTGCGCCTGCTTGCGCTGCTGGTCGAGGGAGGCGAAGTGGGCGCCCCGACGCCTGGTGAAGCCGTCCCGGGCGGCGGCGAACCGCTTCCACAGCTCACCGTCGGTCTTCTTGTCGACCCCCCGGATGGTCTTCCACTCGTCGAGGATCTCCTTGAGCCGGTCGCCGGCGGTCTTCCAGCCGGTCGACTCGGCGGCCAGCTTCTCGGCCTCCTCGACCAGGGCGGTCTTGCGGGCGAGCGCCTCACCCCGGGCGGCCTCCCGGGCGGCGCGGGCCTCGCCGGCCTTCTCCTCGGCGAGCACGGCGAGCTTGTCCAGGCGCGCGGCGAGGGCGTCGATGTCCCCCACGACGTGGGCCTCGGCCAGCGAGGCGCGGATCCGCCGGACGGTGCTCAGCGAACCCCCCGCGTCGGCGGCGCCCGAGTTGAGCCGGGCCTCGGTGAGGTCCACCTCGGTGACCAGGTCGGCGAAGCGGCGGGCGAAGTGGGCCAGGCCCTCCTCGGGCGCGCCCGCCTGCCAGGAACCGACCACCCGCTCGCCCTCGCCGGTCTTCACGTACACGGTGCCGTCCGCGTCCACCCGTCCGAAGGCAGTCCAGTCGCTCATGTGCCCATCCTCGTTCTCCCGGCGTCGTCGGGAAACCCCCCGCGATCGCCGCCACGGCGCAGCCAACTTGCTCCCGGCATTGTCACAGGTCCGCCCCCGTCCGCGTCGAGCGCCTGTCTCTGACCGTGACCATACGGTGTCCTAGCACCCACACACAGGCTCCGTGGGGGGAGTGTCGCAATCCGCCGTACGCTGTACGGTAGGCCGTACAGGAAGCTGCCGTCCGCACTGCGGGCGGGCGAGGAGGAGCAGGATGACCCAGTCCCACACCCGGATGACGCCCCCGGCCGACCCCGGGTTCGTGCCCGACGCCGCCGATCTCGCCGAGCTGGACGAGTGGTTCCGCCGGTACGACGCCCTGGCCGAGGCGGGCGACGTGGCCGGCACCGCCGACCTGGCGCTGTTCCCGCTCAACACGGTCACCGACGACGCGACCGGCGAGGGCTCGGCCCGCCAGCTCGACCGGGCGGCCTACCTGGAGATGATGGGCGGCGTCCTCAGCGGCGGGGGCGACCTGCGGATGGAGAGCCGCCGCACGCCCTACTTCCTCACCCGCAGCCTGGCCGTGGTGCTCACCGAGGCCGAGTTCACGCTCGACGGCCAACGCCAGCGGGTGCGCTACGCCGACCTGCTGGTCCGCACCGGCGGGCAGTGGCGGTTCCAGACCATGGTCCAGGGCGGCTGGGGCGGCCAGACCGACTGACCACCGACGTGCACCGGGGGAGTGGGGTCCACGCCCCCCGGTGCCCGACCCTGCCGCACCCGGGGCACCGGGGTGGGCGGAGCGGGCGGTGCCCGGCCGCTACCGTTGCCTGGTGCCCCTGGTCGCCGCCGCCGTCTGCCCGCACCCGCCGCTGATCGTGCCCGAGCTGGCCGGGGCCGCCGCGCCCGAGTTGGCGGAGCTGCGCGCCGCCTGCGCCGCCGCCGTCGCCGTCCTCTACGCGGCCGGAGCGGGCACCATCGTGCTGGTCGGTGCCGGCGAGCGCACCGCCGAGCTGAAGCTGCCCCGCCGGGGCAGCTTCGCCCCCTGGGGCCTGCCCCTCACGGTCGGCCTCGGAACACCCCACCCCGACCCCACCGGCGACCCGGCCGGCCCCTCCCCGGTCCGGGCCGCCCCGCCACGGTCCGACCCTGCGCCGCCGGCTGTTTCCCCGCCGGTTGGCGTCGGCCCTGTGCCGCTGCCGGCCGACGACGAGGGGCTGCCGCTGAGTCTCCTGGTCGGGGCGTGGCTGGTCGACCGGACCGCCCCGCCGGCCCCGACCGCCTGGCGGCTGGTGAGCGTCGCGTCGGACGAGCCGACCGACCGGTGCGCCGCCCTCGGCGCCCGGCTGGGGGTGGACGGGCCGTGGGCCCTGCTGGTGCTCGGTGACGGGTCGGCCTGCCACGGCCCGAAAGCGCCCGGCTACGACGACCCGCGCGCCGGGGCGTACGACGGGGAGGTTGCCCGTGCCCTGGCCGACGCGGACGCCGAGGCGTTGCTCGGCCTGGACCCGGAGCTGTCGGCGCAGCTGGGGGTCGCCGGCCGGCCGGCCTGGCAGGTGCTGGCCGGGGCGGTCCGTGCGGCCGGCGGCGACTGGCGCGGCGAACTGCGCCACGACGGCGTCCCCTACGGCGTCGGCTACCTGGTGGCCTCCTGGAGACGGACGGAACCGACCGGCCCGGACGGGACACCGGCCGGCGGCACCGGGCCGGCGTCGGCGGGCGGGGTGGCGCGGTGAGCGGCACGGTCGTCGCCGTGGTCGGTCCGACCGCGGCGGGCAAGTCGGCGCTGAGCATCGCCCTGGCGCACGCCCTCGGCGGTGAGGTGGTCAACGCCGACTCGATGCAGCTCTACCGGGGCATGGACATCGGCACCGCCAAACTCACCCCGGCCGAACGGGACGGGGTGCCGCACCACCTGCTGGACATCTGGCCGGTCACCGAGCCGGCCAGCGTCGCCGGGTACCAGCGGCTGGCCCGCGCGGCGGTCGACGACATCCTGGCCCGGGGGCGGGTGCCGCTGCTCGTCGGCGGCTCCGGCCTGTACGTGCGGGCGGTGCTCGAACAGTTCGAGTTCCCCGGCACCGACCCGGCGGTACGCGGACGGCTGGAGGCGGAACTGGCGCAGCTCGGCCCGGCCCCGCTGTACGCCCGGCTGGCCGGGGCGGACCCGGTGGCGGCGGCCGGCATCCTGCCCGGCAACGGCCGACGCATCGTCCGGGCGCTGGAGGTGATCGAGCTGACCGGGGCGCCGTTCACCGCCTCGCTGCCCGACCCGACCCCGTACTACCCGGCGGTGCAGCTCGGCGTCGACCTCGACACCGCACTGCTCGACGAGCGGATCGCGGCGCGGGTCGACCGGATGTGGGCCGACGGGCTGGTCGCCGAGGTCCGCGCGCTGTCCGGGCAGGGCCTGGCCGACGGCCGGACGGCCAGCCGGGCGCTCGGCTACCAGCAGGTGCTGCGGTTCCTGGCCGGGGAGACCGACGAGGCGCAGGCACGGGACGAGACGATCCGGGCCACCCGCCGGTTCGTCCGGCGGCAACGCTCCTGGTTCCGCCGTGACCAGCGCATCCACTGGCTGGACCCGACCGCGCCGACGTTTGTCGAGACTGCCCTGCGGGTGGTCGCCGGGCATCGGCCATGATGGGGGCGTGGAGTTCACCAAGGGTCACGGCACCGGCAACGACTTCGTCATCCTGCCCGACCCGGACGGCACCCTCGACCTGACCCCCGGCCTGGTCGCCGCGCTCTGCGACCGGCGGCGCGGCCTCGGCGGAGACGGCGTGCTGCGGGTGGTCCGGGCGGCGAAACACCCCGACGGGGTCACCCTCGCCGGTGAGGCCGAGTGGTTCATGGACTACTGGAACTCCGACGGCTCGTTCGCCGAGATGTGCGGCAACGGGGCCCGGGTCTTCGTCCGCTACCTGCTGGCCTCCGGGCTGGCCGCCCCGGCCGGCGGAACCCTGCCGGTGGCGACCCGCGCCGGCCTCGTCCGGGCCCGGGTCGACGGCGACACCATCGCCGTCGAGATGCGCCGCCCCCGGCTGTACGACGCCTCCCGCGCCGTCCTCGGCGGGCTGACCCTGCCCGGCACGGCGGTGGACGTCGGCAACCCGCACCTGGTCTGCGCCCTGCCGGCCGGTGTCGACCTGGCCGACCTGGACCTGACCCGCGCACCCGAATTCGACCCCCGGGTCTTCCCGCACGGGGTGAACGTCGAGTTCACCACCCCCGCCGACCCGGTCGACGGCACCGACGGCCATGTGCTGATGCGGGTCTACGAGCGCGGCTCGGCCGAGACCCTGTCCTGCGGCACCGGCGCCTGCGCGGTCGCCGCCGTGGCGCTGCGCGACGCCGCCCGGGACACCGGCGTCGTGGCGGTTGACCTCCCCGGCGGCCGGCTCACGGTCACGGTGACCGCCGACTCCTGCTGGCTCGCCGGCCCCGCCGTCCTGGTCGCCACCGGCACCCTCACCCTCCCCTGACCCCACCCCTTCGCCCCGCGCGCCTCGCCTCGCCGCCCGCCTCTGCCGCGCCTCGTCCCGGTGATCAAGAGGTTCGGGTCAGAACTGGCGCTGCGGTTGACGCATGCCTCTTGATCGCCAGCGTCGGACGGGGGTGGTGCGCGGTGATCAAGAGGTTCGCGTCAGGGACAGCGGGTGGGATGACGTAAACCTCTTGATCACCGGGGGCAGGCGGGGCGGGGAGATCG
>NZ_JACGMO010000191.1:0-8998 GCF_015354745.1 Micromonospora sp. S-DT3-3-22 | reverse complement strand
GGCTACGGCTACACCCGTGACTACCCCGTCGAACGCATGATGCGCGACGCCAAGATCACCCAAATCTACGAAGGCACCAACCAGGTCCAACGCATCGTCATGGCCCGCCAACTCCTCAAGGACTGACGGACCGACGCCCGGCCCCGCACGCCCCGGCGGCCCGGCCCCGGGGCGACTCAGGCGGTCAGGCCCTCCAGCACCATCGCGCTGAACTGGCGGGCCACCTCGTCGACACTGAGCGGTCCGCCGACGTTGAGCCACTGGTAGGCCCAGGCGCACATGCCGACCAGCCCGAAGGTCGCGATCCGCGGGTCGACGTCCGCCCGGAACGCCCCCCGGGCGACCCCGTCGGCGATCATCCCGGCGAACGCCGCCTCCACCAGGCCGCGCTTGCGGGTCACCTCGGCGAACAGGTCACCGGAGAGGTAGCGCCGCTCCTGGTAGAAGATCGTCACGTGGGCCCGGTACTCGGCCACGCTGGTGAGGCTGAACCGGATCAGCTCGCGTACCCGTACCGTCGGGTCGTCGCTGTCGGTCTCGATCTTCTGGATCGCGGCGAGCTGCGCCTCCAGGTACTCCTCCTGGATGTGCCGCAGCAGGTCGTCCTTGCTGGCGAAGTGGTGGTAGAAGGCGCCCTTGGTGAGCTGCGCCTGGTCGGCGATCTCCTGTACCGAGGTGCGGTCGAAGCCCCGTTGCTCGATCAGCCCCAGCGCGCTCGTGATCAACGAGTTGCGGGTGTTCTCCGGGTCGTACCCGTCGGGCCAGCGTTGCCGGCGTCGGGTCGACTCCGGTCGGGACGTCGCACGCGCCATGAATGGCCTCCTGTCCGCGATACAGCCAGACAATGCTACCGTCCGGTCGGAAGGAAACGAAGGGAGCCACCCCGATCGATCCGCCCGAGAAGTGTCGCGCACCCTCGACCCGAGGGGAAGCCCCTGCGGCGACACGGCCGTACGCGGGACGGACTCAGCGGCGGGTCTCCCCCGAGCGGCCCCGACCCGGCCCGGCGGCGCGGTGGCCGACCCGTGGCGCGCGTACCACCGGGGACGTCGCGGCGCCGGGACGGAACTCGCGGGCCGCGGCGGCGACCAGCTCGTCCGGGTCGTCGGTGAGCGCGCGCCGCAGGTGCGCCGGGACGAGTCCCGACGTCGCCACCGCCATCCGCACCTGCGTCGACCGGTCCTCGACCAGGGGACGCAGGTCGGCCTCGTCGAGCGCGACGGCGGACACCAGCGCGGCCCGGACGTCCGGCACCGGGTCCTGGGCCAGCGCGCGACGGTGCTCGGCGGTGGTCTGCGGATTGCGCGCCAACCCCTTGCGTACCCGGGCCGTGCGGTCGGCCAGCAGCGTGGTCATCACGTCCGGATCGTGGGTGTGCGCGGCGAGGCGTTCCCGCACCTCGGGTGAGACGTCGTCGACCAGCCGCACCGCAAGCTCCGGCTCCAGGTCACGCGACTCGGCGAGCAGGCCCCGCAGTTCCTTGTCGGCGGTCTGCGCCATCGCCCGGCGGACCGACGCGTCGCAGGCCGGGTTGCCGGCGACCGCCCAGCGGACCCACCGGTCGGCGTCCCTGACCAGACGCAGCAGGTTGGCGGTCGAGGTGGCGGGGTTGCGCGCCACCGCCTCCCGCACCTCCCGGTCACGGTCGCGGGTGAGCGGGCGCAACGCCTGGGCGGGCGCGTCGGCCCGGGTGGCGACCGCCCGGCGGACCGCCGGCGACGGGTCGGCGGCCAGGTCGATCAGGGTCAGGTGGGTGGTGCCCGGGTCCTGCGCGAGGCGGAGCCGGGCGTCGACGTCGCCGTCCATCGCCGCAGCCGGGCCGGCGCCCGCCCCACCGTGCCGGTCGGGCCGGTCGACGTCCTGCTGATTCCCCATGGGCGTCATCATGTCACGGGCCGCACGGGCCGCTGCGAGGCCGACCGACGCACGGTCGATGAGCCGGCGGACGACCACGGACGCGGCGTCCGTGCCGCGTCGGCGGTGGGTTGGTGATGGCTTCCCCGGACGCCCGCGTCGGCACCGGCAACGGGAATGTCGTCAGGATGGTGGGGCTGCTCGCCGTCGGGTGGGTGCTCTGGCGCCGGCCCGTCGACGCCGCGTCGGGTGGGCCGGCCGGGCCGGCGGTCGCGCGGGGGTGGTCGCGGCCCGCCCACCCCGGCCAGCCGCCGGATGCGCCGGCCGGCCGGGGTGGGCGGTGGCGGGACTCGTCGTTCACCCCGCCGCCGAGCCGGGTGGCCGGCGCGTTCGTCGACCTGTGGTGGAGCGGGCCGGCGCACCGGCTGTTCGCCTCCGACGCGTTCGTCGCCGACGTCGGCGCGAGCATGTTCCGGCTGCTCATCGGCTACGCCCTGGCGGTGTCGGTGGGCACCCTGGTCGGCGTGGCGCTGGGCCGCAGCCGACGCCTGGAGTGGCTGTGCGCGCCGGTGGTACGGCTCGGCGTCGCCACCCCCGCGGTGGTGCTCATCCCGATCGCGATCGTGCTGCTCGGGATCAACGACCGGATGCCCATCTTCGTCATCGCGTTCGGCTCGATCTGGCCGGTCGTGTTCAACACGATGGACGGGGTGGCCAACGTCGACCGGCTGGCCCTCAACAGCGCCCGCGCGATCGGGCTGCGGCGGGTGGACCGCTTCCGGTTCGTCGTGCTCCCGGCGGCGCTGCCGCGCATCCTGGCCGGCGCACGGGTCAGCCTGGGCATCGCGGTGGTCCTGATGGTCAGCTCCGAGTTGTACGCCTCCACCTCGGGCGTCGGCTACCAGATCCTGCTCCAGCAGCAGAAGTTCGACACCCCCCGGATGTTCGCCGGGGTGGTGATGGCGTGCGCGATCGGCATCCTGTTCAACGCACTCTTCGGCCTGTACGAGCGGTGGGCGTTCCGCGGGCGACCGACGGTAGGGAGATCGGCATGAGCGAACCGGAGAACACCTCGGCCGCGCTGGTCGTGGCGGGACTGTCCAAGACGTACACCACGAACGGGGTCGACCACCTGGCGATCGAACAGGTCGACCTGGAGGTGCACGCGGGCGAGTTCGTGTCCATCGTCGGGCCCTCCGGCAGTGGCAAGACGACGCTGCTCAACTGCATCTCCGGGCTGATGCGGCCCAGCACCGGCGAGGTACGGTCGTTCGGCCAGACCATCGGCGACGGCCCCTCCGACGACATGGCGATCGTGTTCCAGGACTACAGCCGCTCGCTGTTCCCCTGGCTCACCGTCGAACGCGACATCGGACTGCCGCTGCGCCGTACGGGGGCGAGCCGGGCCACCGTGGCCGGCGCGGTGGACAGCCTGCTTGCGGCCGTCGGGCTGCCCCGTTCGGTGATCGGCAAGTACCCGTGGCAGCTCTCCGGCGGCATGCAGCAGCGGGTCGCTATCGCCCGCGCGCTGATCAACAAGCCGAAGATCCTGCTGATGGACGAGCCGTTCGCGTCGGTCGACGCGCAGACCCGGATCAGCCTGGAGGACCTCACCCTGCGGGTATGGCGGGAGTGGAACAAGTCGGTCCTGTTCATCACCCACGACATCGACGAGGCCGTCTACCTCTCCGACCGGGTGGTGGTGCTCAGCAAGGGCCCGTCGACGGTGAAGGCGACCGTGGACGTGCCGCTGCCCCGCGACCGGGACCAGATCCTCACCAAGCAGGAACCCCTGTTCGGCAAGCTGCGCAGCGAGGTGATGGACCTGGTCATGGGGCACTGACCGACCCGCCGCAGGCCACCGGGACCGTCGTGCCGGCGGGCGGATCGGCGGCCCCACGGGCGGGCCGGTCGGCGGCGTCGGCCGTACGGTGGTGCGACAATCTGTCGGGGTGACCGCCGAACAGCCCGTCCCCGACGTCCGCACCCCCCGGGCCCCACTCGGGTCGAGCCCGCAGCACCTGCTGGCCACCCTGCTCGGCGAGTACCTCGACCCGGCGGCGGCCGACCTGCCGTCGGCGGCGGTGATCGCGATGCTGCGGGAGTTCGGGGTCACCGAGCCGAGCGCCCGTGCCGCACTGTCCCGGCTGGTCAAACGGGGTCTCATCGCGGCGCGGGGCGACACCCGACCGCCGGTCTACCACCTCACGCCCGAGGCGGTCGCCCGGCACCGCTCCCGGATGCGGCACTTCCTGACCTTCGGCGCGCAGCCGCCGCACTGGACCGGGGACTGGGTGCTGGTCTCCTACTCGATCCCCAGCTCCGGTCAGGCGGCCCGGCACGCGGTGCGCCGGGCGTTGACCGGACTGGGGTTCGTGGGCCTCTACGACAGTGTGTGGATCAGGCCGGGTGTCGACGCCGCGCCGGTCCGGGCGGAGCTGGCGGCGCTGCTGCACCCCGTCGCGGGGGGCCGCTGGTCGGTGCTGCACGCCCGGTTCGACGAGGAGGCCGGACCGCACGGCCCGGCCGCCGCGTACGACCTGACCGGTCTCGCCGCCGGCTACGCGGCGTTCGTCGCGCGGTTCGCGCCGTTGCGGGCGGCGGCCCGCCGGGGCGCGGTCGACCCGGGCACGGCGCTGGTGGCGCGCACCTCCGCGATGGACTCCTGGCGTCGGTTCGCCGACACCGACCCGGATCTGCCCGCGCACCTGCTGCCGCAGCCCTGGCCACGCCGTCAGGCCAGGGAGACCTTCCTCGACATCCATTCCGGGCTCGGTGCGCTCGCCCGGGCCCGGCTGATCGAGGTGACCGCGCCGCACTGGCCGGACGCCGCCCGGTGGATCACCCACTTCGACGCCCCGGCCGACCCCGCCCGACCGCAACCGGCCGGCGGCCCGCGCGGCGTCGCACGCCACACCGGATGACCGTGGCCGCGCGGGGGTCGCACCCGCCCGCCAGACGGGCAACACATTGACACTTTTCGTTACCCCGGTGATAGTAACTGCATACCGCGACCGCCTGTGGGGACCACGGCCGGGCGGTCGACGCGTCCACGTCGACCCGCCCCGTTGCCGGCGCTGACCACCTGGTCGGGCCCGGCGGCAGACCCGCCACCGCAGGGGTGCCACCGCCGACACCCGCAGGAGGGTGCATGCCAAGGAGATCGAAGCTCTACGCGGGCCTGACCGCCGCGCTCGTGCCGGCAGCCGCCGTGCTGATGGCCCTCGGCGCGACGCCGGCCGACGCCGCAGTGGGCGGTTCGGGGCCCTACCCCGCCGACTACGAGACCGCGACCAGCCTGCCCAACCACACCATCTTCCGGCCCCAGACGCTGCCGACCGAACGCCTGCCGATCCTCGTGTGGGGCAACGGCGGCTGCTCGGCCAACGGCCTCTCGCAGGGCAACTTCCTGCGCGAGATCGCCTCGCACGGCTTCCTGGCCATCGCCAACGGCGGGCCGAACGCCTCCGGTTCCACCAACTCGCAGATGCTCACCCAGTCCATCGACTGGGCGGTGGCGGAGAACTCCCGCCAGGGCAGCAAGTACTACAACCGGATCGACACCGGCAAGGTCGCCGTCGCCGGCTTCTCCTGCGGTGGCCTGGAGGCGTACGCCGTCTCCAACGACCCCCGGGTGACCACCACCGGCATCTTCAGCAGCGGCCTGCTCAACGACGCCGACGACTACCAGCTGCGGCGGCTCACCAAGCCGATCGCCTACTTCGTCGGCGGGCCCAGCGACATCGCCTACCCCAACGCCATGGACGACTGGGGCAAGCTGCCCGCCGGGCTGCCCGCCTTCATGGGCAACCTGAACGTCGGGCACGGCGGCACCTACGACCAGCCCAACGGCGGCGAGTTCGGCCGGGTGGCGGTGCTCTACCTCAAGTGGCGGCTCAAGGGCGACACCACCGCCGGCAGCAACTTCGTCGGCGCGAACTGCGGGCTGTGCCGCACCCAGTGGACCGTCCAGCAGAAGAACCTGACGCTCGACGGCCCGCCGCCGACCACCCCGCCACCCACGACCCCACCACCCACCACTCCCCCGCCGACCACCCCGCCGCCGACGACTCCCCCGCCCACCACTCCCCCGCCCGGTGGGGCCGGCTGCACCGCCGTCTACGCCGTACAGGACCAGTGGAACGGCGGGTTCGTCGCCAACGTCAGCGTCACCGCCGGGTCCGCCGCGCTCACCGGCTGGCGGGTCACCCTGACCCTGCCGGGCGGCGCAGCGGTCAGCTCGGTGTGGAACGGCGTCGCCACCGGCACCAGCGGCACCATCACCGTCACCAACCAGAGCTACAACGGCAGGCTGGGTGCCGGGCAGAGCACCAGCTTCGGGTTCCAGGGCACCGGAAGCGGCACCGGAACCACCGCCACCTGCACCGGAAGCTGACCGTCGCGCCCGCCGCACGGGCGGGTCGCCCGGTGCGGCGGGCCGGTACCGGGTACCGGCCCGCCGCACCGTGTTCTAGGGTGCCGGCATGACGAGCGCGCCCCGGGAGGCGGAGACCCGCATCGGGCCGGTCGGCGCGCTGCTCTGCCGGCTGCTCTTCCTGGCCATCTGCCTGCCCGGCCCGGTCCTGCTCGCCGCCGGCGTGACCGGCGACCTGCCGGTGTCGTCCGGGGAGCGCTGGGGTCTGGTCGCCGGCGGGGTGTTCACCACCATCGTCGGGGTCGGCTTCGGTGTCTTCGGCTGGCGGGTGGTCGACCGGTCCCGTAGCGATGCCCGCCAGCTCGACGCCACCGGGGTCGCCGCCACCGCCGAGATCCTCACGGTGGCGCACCACCTGGGCGGGGAGAGCCCGGAACTCGACCTGCACCTGCGGATCAGCGGGCCCGGCTTCGCCCCCTTCGAGGCGGACACGGTCCGGCCCGACGACCCGGGGCTCGTGCCCGGCAGGCTGCTGACCGCCGTCGTGGACCCGGCGAGCCGGCTCTACCGGGTCCAGTGAGGACGCCGGGCCCTCACCCGCCGCGCAGGTCCTCCTCGATCCGCCGGGCGGTGGCCAGCAGCGGCGGCAGCAACTCGCGCCGGATCAGCTCGAACGACCCCCGGCTGGCATGGGCGGACAGGTTCACCGCCGCCACCACCGCGCCGTGCGCACCGTGGATCGGCGCGGCCAGCGACCGCAACCCCTCCTCCAGTTCCTGGTCCACGATCGCGTACCCCTGGGCGGCGATCTTCGTCAGGACGGCGCGCAGCTTCGCCGGGTCGGTGACGGTGCGCCGGGTCAACGGTTGCAACCGCGCGGTGGCGAGGTAGTCGGCCAACCGGTCCGCCGGTTGCGCGGCGAGCAGCACCCGCCCCATCGACGTGGCGTACGCGGGGAACCGGGTGCCGACGCTGATCCCCACCGTCATGATCCGCCGGGTGGGCACCCGGGCGACGTAGACCACCTCGTCGCCGTCGAGCACCGACACCGAGCAGGACTCGTGCACCTGCGCGACCAGCGCCTCCATGTGCGGTTGGGCGATCTCGGGCAGCCCCAGGCCGGACAGGTAGGCGTAGCCGAGGGCGAGGATCCGCGCCCGCAGGGAGAACAGCCGGCCGTCGGTGTGCACGTAGCCCAGCTCGACCAGGGTGAGCAGGAACCGGCGGGCCGCGGCCCGGGTCAGCCCGGTACGTCGGGCCACGTCGCTCAGGGTGAGCTGCGGATGCTCGGCGTCGAACGCCCGGATCACCGCGAGCCCACGCTCCAGCGACTGCACGAACTCCGGTGACCGCGCCGCCTGACCGCCCACCCTCACCCCGCCTCCCGCCGCAGTGCCTCCCGGGCCACCGTGAACGCCCGGTTCGCCGCCGGTACGCCAGCGTAGACGCCGACCTGGAGCAGGACCTCCGCCACCTCCTGTTCGGTCAGCCCGTTGCCCAGCGCGGCCCGCACGTGCATCGCCAACTCCTCGTCGTGGCGCAGGGCGGCGAGCACGGCCAGGGTGATGCAGCTGCGGGTACGCCGGTCGAGGCCGGGCCGGGTCCACACCTCCCCCCACGCGTAGCGGGTGATGAAGTCCTGGAAGTCGGCGGTGAACTCGTCCGTGCCGGCGACCGCGCGGTCGACGTGCGCGTCACCCAGCACCTGCCGGCGTACCGTCATGCCGGCGTCGTGCCGCTCGCGGTCGTCCATCATCCACCCGCCTGTTCGAAGTGTTCCCGCAGGAGTCGGCCCACCGGCGCGGGTTGTTCGACGTTGGCCAGGTGGGCCGCGGCGTCGAGGACGACCAGCCGCGCCCCGGGGACCAGGTCGACGATCTCCCGGGCGTGTCCGACGGGGATCGCCGGGTCGTCCGCGCCCGCGACGACCAGCGTCGGGACGCCGATCCGGCCCAGGTCGGGGCGCAGGTCCAGGGCGGCGATCGCCTCGCAGCAGGCCGCGTAGCCGGCCGGGGAGGTCGCGGTCAGCATCGCGCGGTACCCGGCCACCAGGTCCGGGTGGGCGGCGGCGAACGGCGGGGTGAACCAGCGGGTCACCACCGCATCGGCGATCGCCGGCAGGCCACCGGCGCGGACCGTGGCCGCCCGGTCCCGCCACGGGTCGGGCGGGCCGAGCCGGGCCGCCGTGCACAGCAGGGCCAGCCGGCGCACCCGGTCGGGCGCGTGGACGGCGAGCCACATGCCGACCATGCCGCCGAGGGACAGCCCCGCGTAGTGGACCCACGGCACGTCGAGGTGGTCCAGCGTCCGCAGCACCTCCCGGCCCAGCAGGTCCACCGTGTACGGCCCGGCCGGCGTCGCCGAGCGGCCGTGACCGAGGTGGTCGTAGCGGATCACCCGGAACCGTTCGGCGAGCGCCGCGACCTGGGGTTCCCACATCGCGCCGGTGGTGCCGAGGGAACTGCCGAGCAGCAGCACCGGCGCGGTGGGCGGGCCGTCGACCCTCAGGTGCAGCCGGGAGGTCACGGCCCCGCGCCCCGGGCGGCGGCCAGCGCCGCGTCGACGAACCGGCCGGCCGACCCGAGCCACCGGCCCGGGTCGAGCGCCTCGTCGATCTCCGCCCCGGAGAGGTGGGCACGGATCCCGGGGTCGGCGAGCAGCGCGGCGCGGAACGCGGGCGCGGCGGCGGGGACGGGGCTGGAGGAAGGCGGCAGAGTACATCGCCCGCGACGCTACCGGGTGGCCAATCGACCGACGACGGGCCGATCG
>NZ_JACGMO010000190.1:0-9077 GCF_015354745.1 Micromonospora sp. S-DT3-3-22 | reverse complement strand
ATCTGGGACACCGAGGCCGCCCGGCACTACGACACGCCGGGCGAGGGGATGTTCGCACCCGACGTGCTCGGGCCGACGGTGGACCGGCTGGCCGCCCTCCGCCGCCGAGTCGTGGGCCCGGCTGGACCGGGCCGCGCTCACCCTGGCCGGTATCGCGCCCCGGCTCACCGGCCTGGCCGAGCCGGCGGTGCTGGAGGCCGCCGCCGCCGACCGTTCGTTGCGCGACCTCGCCGACCGGACGGCCGGGGTGGAGCGCGCCCTGCGGCTCGCCCCACCCGAGGCCCGGCCCCGGCTCGCCGAGGCCCACCGTGCCCTGCTCGACCAACTGGTCACCGGGGTGACCGCCTACGAGGGGCTGGTCGCCGCCGCGGCCGGCTACGTCGCGGAGGACGCCCACCCGGAGGTCGTCGCGGACCCGTCCGCCGCCCGGCTGATGGAGGCGACGGACCTGCTGCACGGCGTCGCGTCCGCGCTGGCCGAGCTGCGTGCCGTCGGCGAACCCCAACGCACCCCCACCCGCTGAGGGCCCGCGCGGCGGGCCGCCCCGGCCGCCGCCGGCCCGCTTGACCTCAGTCGGGCGTACGGACCGGCAGCGGGCCGGTCCACGGTGAGCTGCCCACCACGTTGAACGAGCGGACCCGGTAGTGGTAGGTGACCCCCCGGGCCAGGCCGGTGTTGGTGAAGCTGCGCCCGGTGACGGTGAAGCTGGCCACCTCCCGGTCGAACGCCGGGTCCACCGCACGCTGCACCACGAACCCGGCCCCCGGGCCGGTCGGGACGCTCGCCGCCCAGCTCAACGAAACCGTCGCCGTGTCCGGCGCGGGGACACCCACCGTCGCGGCGACCCCGGTCGGCAGCTCGGGCACCGGCGGGGTGGTCACCGTCGCCACCGTCGACCACGGTGACGCCGCACCGAGGTAGGTGGTCCGGACCCGGTAGTAGTACGTGGTGTCCGGGGCGACCGCCGGATCGAGGTGGTGGTCGGCCACCGGCACGGCGGTGGTGCCCGGACCGCTGGTGAAGGTCGGGTTGGTGGCCCGCTGCACGTCGAGCCCGGTGGCGAAGGAACGGTTGACCCAGCGCAGCGCCACCCGCAGCGGGGCCGCCGGTGGCACCGTCGCGGCCAGCCCGCCCGGCGCGGGCAGGCGCACCGACGCCGGGCTGCTGTTCGACCAGGCCGAGCAGCCGGCCGCGTTCTCGGCCCGGATGCGGTAGTGGTAGGTCACGCCGGGGGTGATGCTGGCGTCGGTGTAGCGGGTCGCGGTCGCCGCCACGGTGATGGTGGTCAGCCCGGTGGTGAAACCGGCGTCGGTGGCCCGCTGGAGCAGGTGCCCGGTGGCCGCCGGCCGGCTGCCGTTGCCCGTCCAGGCCAGCGCGATCGCCGGGAGCGCGGTCGCCGAGCCGGGCACCGGGGTCGCGGTCAGCCCGGTCGGCGCGCGGGGCGAGACCCGCAGCACCAGCGGCCGGCTCATGCCCAGGTCCCGCAGCCCCGCCGCGCCGCTGGACCAGCGGAACTCCCAGCCCAGGTTGACCTGTTGGTTGACCACGATCGTCGGTCGGCCGTCGCAGGGGCTCACCGGGCTGGCGTCGAGGCGTACCCCGGCGGGTCGGGTCGGGTCGAGCAACCGCAGGCTGTCGGCGACCTTGAACGGCAGCGGCGGCACCTCGGGCCGCAGCGCCACCACCACGTCCTCGGCCGGGTTGACCCGGACGGTCTGCTTCCAGCCCCGCTCACCGCCGTCGGGGGCGCGGACCGTGCCGTCCCCGCCGATCCGGTTGACCACCTGCACGTCGCAGCCGTCGAAGCGGACCGGGTGGGTCTGCCGGCCGGTCCCGCAGATCCGCCACAGTTGGATGCCGTCGGCCGGGTCGGCCGGCCCCACCGTCGGGTCGGCGGCGATGAGGATCTCGGTGGCCGGGTCGGTCGGGCCGAGCGGCAGGGTCACCGGCCCCAGCGGGCCGGCACCCGGGTGGGGTACGCCGAGCCGGCCGGCCCGCCGCCCGTACTCCGGCTCGAAGACCGGGCCCACGGTCTTCACCTGGATCGGCAGGGTGACCGGCGTGGTGCCGCCCGGCGGGGTGAAGGTGAGCGAGGTGGCCTGCGCGGAGGCGACCGTCGCCCGCCCGGTGGCGGTGCCGAACGCCCGGTCGTACACCGGGTGCGGCACCACCGGCGGGCGCTGGGCGGCGGCGTACGCGGCGGGCAGCCGCTCGGCCAGCCGGTCCAGGTCGTACCGGCGGCCGGGGGCGCCGGCCACCCGGAACTGGAGCACGGTACGGGTGTTCGGGCCGTACCCGGGCAGGGTGGTGGGGCCGCCGCCGTCGGCGCGGCGGTCCCCGGCGGCGGTGTGCCGGTCGTAGCGGGGGTCGAAGCCGGGCAGCGGGGCCGGACAGTCGTTGTAGAGCAGCACCGTCGCGCCGGGCGGCAGGGTGGAGAAGTCGACGATCACGTCGGCCCGTTCGCCGGGGGCGAGCAGCAGCGCGGCCGAGTCCACGTTGAGCACCGTCGGGTCGCGGCGGTCGTAGCGGTAGCCGACGGGCCGGTTGGGCAGCACCACCGGGGCGGGGAGCAGCCCGCACTCGTTGCCGATCTGGATCATGGGTGGGCCGGCGGCGGCCGGGTCGGGCACCCCGCCGTCGCGTCCGTCGGTGGGCCAGTCGGCGGGCCGGCCGGGAGCGCGGACCGCGTCCACCATCGGCACCTCGCCGGCGTCGGCGTCGGCGAGGCTCCCGTCGGCCTGCCACATCGGCCCGTCGGAGCGGGCCCGGTAGAGCTGGAGGTTGACCGACCGGTCGGCGCAGCCGTTGACGATCCGGAACCGGTACGCCGTCGGCCGCACCCGCAGGTACGGGTAGGCGACCCCGTTGACCAGCATGGTGTCCCCGTACGCCTCGGGCACGGCGCTGGGGTGCGGCACCCCGGGGGCCTGCGGGGGCTCGTGCGGCGCGGCCACCGGATCGTGGTGCGGGTTGTCCACCGGGCCGACCCGGGGCCCGTCCTGCCCGTCCACGCCGGGCAGCCACGGGCCGTAGTCCCAGCGGCCGGTGGGGTTGCGCCCGCAGTCCCGGTACGGGTCCTGCCGGGACTGGTAGACGTGCGGGTGCCACAGGTTGCCCCGGGCGCCCCAGCGGTCCCGGTCCCAGGTGGGGTCCTCGGCGGCGAGTTGGGCGTCGTCGGGGACGAAGGTCCGGTCCTGGATCACCAGGGGGACCTGGTCGGCGGGGAGCACCCCGTCGGCGGTCAGCTCCTCCTCGACCGGGTCGGTGAGCAGGTAGAGGGCGAACTGACCGGACAGGACGGTCAGCCGGGACAGGCCGAGGGTGTTGTCGTGCAGGCACATCAGCCGGCCGCTCTGCGCGTTCGGGTAGTAGAGCGTGGTGGCCCCCGCCCCGGGTGGCGGCATGTCCGGCACGTGGGTCAGGCCCGGCCCGGTCGGGTACGGAGTGATCTCCCCGGCCGGGGTCACCCACTGCCACGGGTTGCCGGCGCTGATCCACCCGGTGTGCGCGCCGGACAGGTGCGGCACGGCCCGGTTCTGCGGGTAGGGCGCCGGCCCCTCCAGCGGCCCCGCCCCGGCTCCCGCGAGGCTGGTGTCGACCGGCAGGAAGAGGTCCCCGGCCGGGCCGGTGGGGAGCTGGTTGATGAACTTGATCCGGACCGGCCGGCCCCGCCGAGCCATGATCAGCGGCCCGAGGTGGTAGGGCCGTTCCGGTGGGGCGACGGTGTTGTGGCCGTGCGGGTCGGTGCCCAGGTTGAGCTGGCGGTAGCCGCGCAGCCGGGTGGTGGGCAGGTCCCGGTGCAGCCGCTGGGTGTACTCGGCCAGCCCGATCTCGTAGTAGTCACAGCCCGGCCAGGTCACCGTGTCCGGGGTGGCGACCGGCAGGTACCCGCCCAGTTCGGTGCGGCCCGCCGGGCCGGGCAGCGGCAGCGCGTCGACGAACTTGCGCAGGCCGGTGCCGGTGACCACCCGGCCCTGCGGGTCGCGTACCGGCAGCGGGCTGCCGGCGAAGTTGGGCACCGGGCCGAAGCAGCGTGGCACGGCGGCCGGGTCGAGGGTCGCCGGGGCGGGATCGGGTTCGCCGGTGCGGGCGGCCGGCACGGTGGGCCGGTCGGGCCGGTGGAGGCGGACGACCCGGGTCGTCCAGTGCGGTCGCAGTCTGCGGAACAGGGTCATGGCTCTCCCCGGGCACGGGGACCCGCCGCCCCCACCCCGGCGTGGTGGGCGGTCGCGTCCGATGGTCACGAACGGTGAGCACTCCACCGCAGCATGCGACGTCGGCGGCCGGATAGGAATTACCCATTCGTCCGTGTCTGCGGGTTGTCCCGTCAGGCGGGAGGTGTCGCCGGGTCGGTCGGTGGTGGCGTTGGCTGGCAGGTCGGGCACCAGTAGGTGACCCGTTCGCCCAGGTCCTCCTTGGCGATGGCGGTGCCGCAGCGGCGGCACGGCTGGGCCCGCCGCCCGTAGACGTAACTGGTCTGGCCCCGGCGCAGCGAACCGGTGGTGCTCTGGGTCCACCGGCCCCGGTTGGCGGCCAGCAGCCGCTGGGCCAGCGCCACCGTGCCGGGCAGGTCGGGCACCGCGCCGACCGGCGTCCACGGGGAGAGCCCGCGCAGGAACAGCAGCTCGCACTTGTAGAGGTTGCCCACCCCGGCCAGGTTGCGTTGGTCGAGCAGCGCCTCGCCGATGGTCACCCCGGGTGCGGCGGCCAGCCGGCGGACCGCCTCCGCCGGGTCCCAGTCCGCGCCGAGCAGGTCGGGGCCGAGGTGCCCGAGCAGGCGCTCCTCCTCGGCGGTGGGCAGCAGGGCCAGTTCGTGCAGGTGGTAGCCGACCGCCACCGCCTCCGCGCCGCGCAGCACCGCCCGGATCAGGTGGGCCGGCCGGGCCGTCCAGCGTTCCCCCGGGGCGTACGCCCGCCACACGCCGTCCATCCGCAGGTGGGAGTGGAGGGTCCAGGCGGTGGTCGACGCCACCGGGGCCGGCGCGGTCAGCCGTAGCAGCAGGTGCTTGCCCCGGCTGGCCGACTCCGCCACCGTCCAGCCGGTCAGGTCGGTGGTGGCCAGCGCGGGCACCCGGAGGTCGCTGCCGGTCAGCCGGGCTCCGGCGAGCGCGCGGTGCAGGACGCGGGCGGTGTTCCAGACGGTGTCTCCCTCGGGCACCCCAGCATTCTCCCTCGTCCGAACAGAATTCGCGTGTATCGCTATTTGTAGCGTGCTTCCTGTCGATCTACGAAAAAATGCACTATAGGGAGGTCTTGAGGAGAAGATTATGGCTTTTGTCCCTTGTCGTCCCCCATCGTGGCTGTTGGTCGGTCTGCTGACCCTGACCGGAGTTCTCGTCCCGACCGCCGCCACCGCCGCCCCCCGTACCGCAGGCCACGCCGCCGACCAGTCCCCGGCCGGCACGCGCGGCACCCCGACCGCCGGGGAGAGCTGGACCGTCGACCTCGCCGTGGCCGGCGGCGACGACGTCAACGTCCGCTTCGGCGCCGGCCGGCTGCGCCTCGCCGACCCCCACCCGACCCGGCGGAACCGGCCCGCCGCCCTGGGCGTACCGGTCGCCGAGGGGGTGCTGCTCGCCCCCGCGCGCAGCCTCGCCGGCCCGGCCAACCGGGTCCGCGCCGACCTCACCGCCGAGGCGGCCACCGGTGCCGCCGTCGGCGTCCAGGTGCGCGGCTGGCTGGCCACCGGCTGGACCGAGTGGCGGGAGGCCGGCGGCGGACCGGCCCTCTTCGACCGCCCGGTCACCCGGGTCCAGGCCCGGGTGCTGCTCACCACCCGCGACGCGCACGCCGCCGCATCGGTACGCGCGGTGCAGCTCACCGCCGACACCACCGCCGCCGCGACCCCGGCCCCCACCGCCGTCCGCAGCTCCCGGGTGTTCGCCACCCGGGAGGGCGAGGTCGGCGGGGTGACCGCCAACGGGCGCACCATCCAACCCCGGGACCACTTCGTCGCCCTGCCGTCCCGACGCGGACTGTCCCCGATCGACACCGGGGACTACACCGTGCGGGTCTGCACCACCAGCGGCAGCCGCTGCGAGTACGCACCCGTCTGGGACGTCGGCCCGTGGAACACCCGGGACGACTACTGGAACCCCGCCGCCGTCCGGGAGAACTGGAAGAACCTGCCGCAGGGGCGACCCGAGGCCCAGGCCGCCTACCAGTACGGCTACAACGGCGGCAAGGACCAGTTCGGGCGTACCGTGCTGAACCCGGCCGGCATCGACCTCGCCGACGGCACCTTCTGGGACGGCCTGCTGCTCACCGACAACGCCTGGGTCGACGTGGCGTACCTGTGGACCGGCAGCGGCCCGCGCGGCGTGATCGGCTCCGGGCCGCTCAACATCCGCACCGGCCCCGGCACCTCGTACCCGGTGCGGGGGCTCGCCGCCACACACGCCAACGTGCCCATCCAGTGCTACGTCACCGGGCAGACGGTCGCCGGGACGTACCGGACCACCAACCGGTGGAACCGGCTGGCCGGCGGCCAGTACGTCAGCCACGCGTACGTGTCCACGGTGTACGGCGGCACCGTGTCCCGCTGCTGACCGGCCGCCCCCGACCCCGCCGGGCCGGGGGCGGGCCGGCTCAGGGCCGCTCGTCCGGGCGGGGCGGGCGGACCATGTCCTGGTAGCGGGGGTGGCTGGCACCGTACACGGCGAAGTTCAGCCGGGCATGGGTGAGGCTCAGGTCACCGTTGGGACCGCCCCGCACCACGTCGGCATCGGCGTCGCCCTGGCCGTCATCGGTCCAGAAACAGACCGGACAGGTGCCCCCACCCGTCCGGGACGCACAACAGGGACAGCCCACCGGAACCCACACTTCACCCACCGCAGCAGCATTCCACACCGGACGCCCGACAGGGAGCGCAGCTCACCCTCCGGGCCGTCCCCGCACCGTCACCGTGGCACCCGGGGCGACCCCGAGCAGGTCCACCGCCCGGCCACCGTTGCTGGCCACCGCCACCAGGCCGGCCGAGTCGACGAGCACGACCAGGTCACCGGGCGGTACGTCCCCGAACGTCACGCCCCGCACCGCCGGATGGCCGGCGACCCGCACCGTGCCGGGCAACGCCGCCAGCAGGTCGGCCCCGGCGGCGAGCTGCACGTTGCCGAAGTGGTCCACGGTGAGCACCTCGGCGGTGAACCCGTCCGCCTCCCGGCGCAGCACCGGCGCGGGCAGGGTCACCAGGCCGGCCGGATCGACAGGCGGGCCCGCGTCGGCCGGCGGGTCGCCGAGCGCCAGCCGGGCCGCCACCGGGGCGAACACGTCCCGGCCGTGGAAGGTGCCCGACACCTCCGCCGCCACCCAGCCCGGCGCGGTCAGCTCGACCGCCGCGGTGACCCCGCCCAACGCCTGCGCCGCCGCCGGCAGCAACCCGTTGTCCGGCCCGACCAGCAGCCCGCCCGGTGTCACCAGCGCCACCCCCCGCCGGGCGGTGCCCACCCCCGGGTCCACCACCGCCACGTGCACCCCGTACGGCAGGTGCGGCACCGCCTGGGCGAGCACCGCCGCGCCGCGCCTGACGTCCCCCGCCGGCACCAGGTGGGTCACGTCGATCACCCGCGCGGCCGGGGCGATCCGGCCGATCACGCCGTGGCAGACGGCGACGAAACCGTCGGTGAGCCCGTAGTCGGTGGTCAGCGAGATCCAGGGGGTCGGGGTCATGCCGGCAGGCTAGTGCGGTGACCGTCCTACCACTGACCGGACACCCCGATCGACCGACCGGCCGGTGCCGCCCGCGCACCGGGTTCGGCAGACTGCCGGGGTGACGAAACGCCTCCGTATCCTCCCCGTGACCACCATCGCCCTGCTCACGCTGGCCCTCGCCGGTTGCGGCGACGACCCCGGCGACGAGCGGGACGGCGGGGCGTGGGCCGACGGCCGGTCGAAGGCCCCGGCCACCAGCGAGGCGCCCCCGGCCGACGGTGCGCCGAAGGCCGCGAAGCCGGGCAGCACCCCCCGGGAGAGCCCCTCCACCCCGCCGTTCGTGCTGCCGACCAAGCAGACCAGCGCCCCCGCCGCCCGCAAGGTGGTCGACGCGTTCAAGGCCGCCGGCCTCACGGTGCCGGACCCGCGTGACCGCTCCAAGGACTGCGGCCCCAACGGTACGGGCGTCGGCTGTGCCCAACTGCTCGTCACCGACGCCGTCGCCGTGTACGTCTTCCCCGACGAGGCGAGCGCGACCAACCAGACCGACGTGTGGGGGGCCAAGGCGTACCGGGCCGGTGCGGTGGTGCTCAACTACCTGGGCACCCGGACCAGCGCCGCCGAGCAGAAGCGCTACAACGACGTCCTGGCGAAGCTCGGCTGACCCCGCCCGACGCCGGCCGGGGTGCCCCGGTCGGCGGCGCAGGCACGGGCTGCCCTGCCCGTCAGCCGCGCAGCCGTAGGCCCCGGGGGGTGGCCCGGAAACCGGCGGCGGTGAGCGCGTCGCGCAGCGGCGAGGAGTGCACCGCCTCACCGTCGGCGCGTTCCACCGACATCGCCCCCAACGCCCCGGAGTGCACCGCGTCGGCGAGCGCCTTGCCGGCGGCGGCCAACGCGTCGGCGTCGTCGGTGAAGGAGAGGATCGTCCGGCCGCCCCGCTCGACGTAGAGGGCCAGCTCGCCGCCGACCAGCACCACCACCGCCCCGGCCTTGCGCCCGGCCCGGTGCCCGCTGCCCGGGGCGGTGCCGTCACCGGAGTCGACGGCCCGTTCCGGCCAGGGCAGCGCCGCGCCGTACGGGTTGGCCGGGTCGGTGGCGGCGAGCACCGTGGTCGGCCCGTCGCCGCGCCCCCGGTCGGCCGGCTCGGCCAACGCCCGCAACCGCTCCACCGCCCCGGGCACCGCGAACTGCGCTGCCCCCAGCCCCTCCACGAAGTAGCCGCGCCGGGCCGCGCCCCGTTCCTCCAGCGCGGCCAGCACCGGGTAGACGGCGGCGAAACCCCCGACCACCTGCTCGGCCACCACCGCGCCCCGGGTCACCACCCCGTGCCGGTCGAGCAGCAGGTCGGCCAGGGCGGCGGCCCGCCGGGTCGGGTCGGTGTCCCGCTCCGGCAGCCGCGACCAGCGCCCGGCCACCGTGGGCGGGCC